>NZ_JAMAWB010000017.1:0-141961 GCF_023713585.1 Paenibacillus sp. MER TA 81-3 | reverse complement strand
GCTGTTCAGAGTTCATACTAACTGTTCACAGTTCATACTAGCTGTTCAGAGTTCATACTAACTGTTCACAGTTCATACTAGCTGTTCAGAGTTCATACTAACTGTTCACAGTTCATACTAGCTGTTCAGAGTTCATACTAACTGTTCACAGTTCATACTAGCTGTTCGGAGTTCATACTAATTGTTCAAAGTTCATTTTAGCTGTTCAGAGTGCTTTCTAGCTGTTTACAGCCCGCTGCTCCGCTTATATACGATGAAGCATCTCCAATACTCGGTGTAAAATGACAGCGACTTGCGCACGAGATGTCGGCGCATCGCCCGCGAATCGGTTGTTCCCGATACCCTTCACCAATCCGTTGCGGTAAGCATAGGCCACGGCAGCGCGGGCTTCCAGGGAAACAGTGTCTTGAACATCCCATCCGTCGTTCTCTTGTTTACGCGGCAGCTCTACATCCAGCGCCGTCACGAGCATGACGATCATCTCCTCGCGCCGCAGGATGTCGTGTGCTCCCGGCTCACTTGCCCGTTTCGCCCAATCCGCTTCCTTGCCTAGAATACGGTCCAGCAAAGTCATGAACTCTGCCCGGGTGACCTGATCATTCGGAGCGAATTGGTATTCATTCCGGCCGACGGCAACATGCTGAGAAGCCAACACTTCAATTTCTTTTCTGCCCCAATGATTGGAAATATCCGCGAATGTCTTCCCGTACTCCAATGCAGAATAGGAGCCGAGCTGTTGAATCGTAATGAGAAGCTCTGAGCTGCTGCTCTGCTGCTCACTTCGAGGAGCCAGCCCGGCAAACTCCCACTTATTGCGTTCCTTCGTATCATTGCGATAATATATACCGGCTTTGCGCTTATCACGGACGACTTTGTCATCCAACTGCATAGTAAAGCTAAGCGGCTTGTTCAATGTCTTGCGCTCAGTGCCAATCGTGACGATGTCCGACACAATAGACGCTTTTTCCCCTTTAACTATGCTGTCGCTCTGTCCGATCATGTCGGGATTCACAGCGATCGTCAGCTGCAGCCCGCTCTGACTCATAAAGTCTGGTAACGCATCTGCAGGAATGGTCAATCCAAACCGTGTACCGTTCATTTTAACAGCCTTGCCCGACGCGCTTAGCTGCTTGGCTAACGACGAAGCCAGTTCAATGCTGACGGCACCATAATCCTCAAATGCCACGGACGACAAGTCGAGTGTTAGCGTGTTGCTTGCTCCCGTCTTAGCCTTGGCAAGCTCATCGTCCAGCCATGCTTGAGCAATGATAGCGCGCGCGTTCTTAACTCCTTCTTTTCGCTCCACTTTCAAGCTTCCGATTGTTTTGCCATTGGCAACGATCGGTGTCCCATTATCTGGAGCGGAAACAGTCCCGGCACCAGAAGATGATGCAGAAGGAGCAGACCTAGACGTATCAGGCCGAGGTGCAGGCGGTGTAGGCGTATCCGGCTTCTTCACCGTCACTTGCGCAGCCGCTTGCAGCGCCCCATACTCCACATGGATACGCGCTTCTCCCAATTGATGAGCACTGACCCGGCCCGTGTCGTCGACCTTGGCCACCTCCGGATCAGACGTGGAGAACTTCAGTCCTTCCATAACCGGAACCGTCTTCAACTCCCCATTGGCATATACCGATGCCGTAACGCTTAATGGTGCCGATTCCCCTATCGTCAACGCAAGCGCAGACGGACGAACCGTGATAGACCTTACTTCTTCCTGTGGCGGTTCTGCACTCTTTTTGACCGTAACATGCACGGCATCCTGCAGTTCCCCATACTGGGCGGTGATTGTTGTGTTCCCGGCTTGATGGCCAGTGACCCAACCCATATGATTCACCGCAGCAATATCGGAATCGGAAGACACGAATGTCAAGCCCTGCACAAGCGGAACCGTCTTCTTCTCCCCGTTAACATACACCACCGCAGTAACGCTCAACTGTGCCGACTTCCCTTCGGTTAACGTCAAGCTCGACGGATGAACCGATATGGAGCGAACTTCTCCATCTGGAATGTCCGGTGCTTTTTCTACAGTCACGCGGACCGTGTCCTGCAGCCCGTTATAGGTAACAGTGACAACCGCTTCGCCTTCACCAAGCGCAGTAATTATCCCCGTGCTGTCTACAGCGGCTGCTTGATCGGCTTCAATGTGGTAAGACGCCAGCTGTGTCACATCTCGTTCGTACCCTGCTGCATTGCGCGCCTTCACGATCAATTGCGTCTGTTGTCCTTCGAACAGGGCAATATCCCGCGGCTCCACTCTGATCTCCGTAGCCGGTGAATCGTCTCCGATCTTCGTAATTCGGGCCCGAATCATATAATTGCCTTGCGATTCAGCTGCCTGCTTCCATGATCCATTCTCCAGCTTCCAGGAACGCTTATGGTTGGCTCCTGTCTGATCTACAGCAAGGCCTGGAACATCGGGATAAGATCCCGGTTGAATGTAAGCAACATAGAAGTCACCATTAACGACTGGCGTATTCGGAAAATCCACCTCGGTCCACGTTCCGTCTAATTGGGCCGTTCCCGTATGCGGACCAGAGATCATTGCTCCCGGCAAGCCATCAGGTCCTTCCGCGTCGTACATCGCATATTGGAATTCCGTCCCGCCCGGTTCCGGCCAGCCTTCATCCCAGAAAAACATACGGGCTCCCGTCACTTGCGCCTGACCTTTCGTCGTCATTCGTACGGCATAACCATTTCCCGGGCTATAATATGCGATCGCATTATCTCCCTTGCCGCTGTCGTAGGCGAGCTCATCGGCTGTTCCCATGAAAGACTTCAAAGCGATATCCTTCGTGACGCTCTGCTCGCCTATAACGCTTACTTGCTGCTCAGAGGACAAGTAGCCCAATGAAGACACGAGAAGTCGATAATCTCCTTCATATGCTTCGATTGTATAATTCCCATTGACATCGGTCATGACAGAAGGCACATGAGCATCCTCCATCACCCGTACGCTGGCGCCGGCAATCTGTCTGCCTGTCGCCTCATCTGTAACGGTGCCAATAATCGTTCCCTTGAGCAGCGGCTGTAAATGAATGTCGACCTCCGTCGGCTGCTTGTCCGTAATGGTTACACCTTGATTGACGGTCCGATATCCGTAAGCCTCCACTCTCATCTGATAGTCCCCCGGCGGGTGCTGAAGCTTGTAACGCCCCGAACCCAAGTCTGTCTTCGCGGAGCGGTCGGTCTCTACAATTGTTACCGTCGCCGCTGCCGGCAGACGAGATTGGCCGGTTCCTTGCGTTTGCGCTTCCTGTCTCGCTGCTTTCCATGCAGAGATGAGCAGACTTGGCGTCGTTGCTCCTTCACGGTCAACCGGACCATTCTGCGCATCCGTCTTGGTTGGACGATTCGGCTCGGCTGGCGGTGCGTCCGTCATGTCCTTTGCTCTCAGCTCATTTGTCATATCCGGCTGAGGTTGATTGGATGGATCCACCATATTCATCTTCTCGGGTGAAGCCTTCATATCCGTTTTTTCCGGCATATGCTGTTCGTCCCCTGGCGATGCGTCCTCTGAAGCATTCATGGAAGAACTGACCGTCTTGACGGGCGGTGTATCCCTCACTTCGAAGTTATCAATATACCAGCCTTTTCCGGTTGTACTATTGCCGCTCTTCAAGCGGAAGCGAATTTTCACCTTTTTTCCTGCGTAATCATCAATTCCAAGCTCATCCAAATACCAGAACATGCGAGGATGCTTGCTGTCATACGACGGCTTGGGATAAGAGGCCAGCCCTCTCCACGTGGCTCCGTCATCCGAGCTGATTTCAACAGTTCCCTTGTCAAGATCGCCGTCGATATCATACCACTGCTGAAAATAGATGGAAGCATGCTGCGCACCCGTCAAATCAATTTCCGGGGAAATAAGACTTTGATCCGTATTTTTCGAATAAGAACCAGACAAATTGGTTCCCCACACCTTGCTTCCAGATACCGCTTCTTTCGGTCCGTACTTCGGATTAGGCTCGCCGTGCTCCCACTGATTGTTCTCGCCTTCCAGTGTCCAGCCCTTATCTAGTCCCTCGAAATCATCGCTAAAAATCGGCGTGCCGCCCGTGAATGTCCATGACACTTCATTCGAGGCCTCGCTTAGCACCTGGCTATATGTTCTCGCCTTAACGATATAGTAATATGTGCCTTGCTGCAGGGTTGGAAGGTCCCCGTAACTGCGGTTTTTGCTCGTTCCGATTTCTTCATATCCCCCGCCTGGTGTAGTGGAGCGGCAGACGACATAATCCATCACATCGCCCTGCGGCTCCTTGTCCCACTCAATAATGACACGGCCAGGCGTATTGCTCCGCACCTTCGCTATTGGTGTCGCAGGCTGTGCTTGATTCGGCCCGATGAGTTCAATGTCATCAACATACCAGCCCTCATCACTGCCGTTCTCACCGCGCAGATTGAAGAGGACATAGATTTGATCGCCTTTGTACGGTGATAAATCGAGATACTCCGTTTGCCACCCTTTGCTATTCATTCTGAAATCTTTCACCAGTTCGTATTGAAAGCCATTCGATTTACGGCCGATGAACACTTCCGCTTTGTCGAACAAGGCGAAAAACCAATCGCCGAGCTTGTGCCAATGCTTAAACGACAAGATGGTATGCTCGCCATCTCTCAAGTCGATTAATGGCAGCACGAAGAACGTCTCCTTCACACCTTCCGGATAATTGCCATGCAGGCGTGTAGCCATCAGCTTGCTTCCGGAATAAGCCTTGCCGGGACCTGTCGTCGGCTCGCCCCATTCCCAAATCCCAAGCTCGCCACCGAAGTCGAACCCTTCGATATTTTGCTCGAAATCCTGCTTATATCCCAGCTTGACTCCTTCCGATACCTTCACTGGATAGATGTCTGTCTCTACTTCGTTGCCGCTGAAATCAACAGCTCGGATCCGGTATTCAATTCCCTCCTTCACAAGCAAAGTCACCGGGATGTTCCCTTCATACTTCCCATCCTGATGATTGCCTGAGATGCGGGTCATCGGCAGTGTCGTCCAATCCTTCCCGCCAACCGCGCGCACCATGAGCTCAACGGTCACGACGCTATTATCATCCATGGCACGAGCAAAGATATCCAGCTCCATCGCATTGAAGGTCAGTGTAATCGGTGTATGCTCGATGACAGGCTTGCCGTCATCCGATCCATCGATCGTGATCGTTCCTTCCACAGAGCCGAGTCCGCTCTTGAGCGAGGATACCGCATTCAAAGCGTTGACGATGCCCCATCCAAAGCCGTTGTTCGGCGTCTGAGGGAATTCATCGTCGGTTAGCGGTACCGCCGTATTCTTCAAAATGCTCTCTAATTTTTCCACCGTCAGCGAATGATTAGCCTGCAACAGCAGAGCGGCAACCCCTGCCGTATGCGGACTGGCCATCGACGTCCCGTTCATGAGCCCATACTTCCCATTTGGCATGGACGAACGGATATTAACGCCCGGGGCAGACACTTCCGGCTTCATCTGTCCATATGGAGTCGGTCCTTGCAGCGAGAAGCTGGCCAGGCGGTTATCGATATCGACGGCTCCGGTCGCGAATGATTCCAGGTAGTTGCCCGGAGGCGTTATCGATCCTGGACCTCCGTTGTTCTCCGGAGGCTTCGTGTTTCCCGCAGAGAAGGCAGGGAAAATGCCAGCTGACCGCCATGCCTTAACGATGTCATGAAAGAACTCATTCTTCCCGGCTTGCACGTTGCCCCACGAATTGTTCACGATATCCGGCGCCAGCTCAGGATAAGAGCGTCCACTTTTGTCGGTAGGCGCCATAAGCCATTCACCAGCTGCCAAAATGCCAGCGTCCGTCGCTGATCCTGACGAGTCAAAAATACGCACCGCAATCCACTTCGCCTGCGGGGCAACGCCGATTGGGTTCTTCCCATCCACCTCGGAGCCAACCATCGTGCCCATAACATGGGTACCATGTCCGTTACCGTCGTACGGAAGTTTTTTCTGTTCTAGCGTAGCATCGTACCAGTGCAGCTCTGGCTTGTCCAATTCGCCTTGGGCATTATACCCTCTCCACTTGTGCTGCAGCGTTGGATGGGTCCAGTCAACGCCTGAGTCCATATTTGCAACGACGATGCCTGTGCCATCAATGCCCATCTCCCACACTTGAGGCGCGTTAATGTTTCGCAAGTTCCAAGGAACGTTCGGTTTGCCCTCGGTGCCACTCATAGCATTCATGTCGTTCATGGTATTCAAGGAGCGTGGCTGAACCTCCTCCTCCGGGCTCTCAAGCGTATCCAACGTATATGTATGGTTAGGGGTAATGGCCTCCACATCAGAGCGGATGGACAGTCGCTCCATCACGTCCTGCGTGCTCGTAACGGCCACCGCATTAACGATGTAATAGGCCCGGAAGTCCTGTACCGTTCCGGAACGCTTCCCTGCTTCCAATTCATCTAACAACGGAGATTGCACGCGGTCCGCTGTCTCCATCAAGGAGTTGAGGACGAAGCTGCGCACCGTCTGCTTCCGCTTCGCAGAGGTCTCCCCAGAGAAAGCAGAATACTTCGCTGCGAGGGTCGATGCCGCTTCAACATTGACCTGCTCTTTCAGCTTCACAATATACGTGAGGTATTTCTGACTAGCAAATTGCTCGAATAGCGCGGCATCCACCTTGCCGACTTGTGCATCCGCCTGCTGAGATTCCGACATCATCAGCATCGCGGAACCGTTCGTCTCTCCGCTCATGGCGAATGCCCCTGGAGCGGATGTCACGAACAAAATGATAGTTAACGCAAGCGCCAACCATCGATGAAGCACTGATTTGTAAAACACTATGAATTCCTCCTTATTCAGCGAGTTTGGTATTTTTTAGTAGATTAATTTGCGTTCATCCTCCTATTTTCCAGATCCCTCTCATCTTGGAAACTGATAGAATTGTACTAAATTAAATTTGTTGTGTAAATACAATACTTTTGACTCAATGCAAAAATAAAGTCATAATTTGGTTTTGAATGTCAAAAAAAAGCGACCTTCTCCCGATATAGATCTGGGAAAAAATCGCTAGATTCGAAGCTTTTCTACAATATTCTATTGTATTTTCTTACTGATATCATTCATCCGTTTCCGTAATGTTGCCGACAAATCTATATATTTCGTTCACACTGTAATCTCATTGAGATTAATGCCGAAATAAGACCGCAACGCTTCCTCATACTCCGCTTCAGTCTGTGGGATAAAGGTGCTCACCTGCTCGGAGGCAAATATGCGGAATTCCCGACCGGCAACCGTGTTGCGCCCCTCGCGGGTACGGAGCGCTATCATTGCATCCTGAATAAAAATCGAGTCCGGCGCGTTCTCGCACCAATACGTGGCCATAATGAAGTCTTTAGCAAGCTGCGGCTCCTCGGTGAAGGAATAGAGCTGACACCATTCGCCACGTTTGAGCTCGCACAGCATCCAGCCAAATTCAGGATCGCGCTCCAAGCGGTAGCATTCATCGCCCTGCTGGTGCTCAAGTCCTTCGATCATCTGAATCGGCCGGCACGGCACAATCCCGCCCACGCCCACATCACATAGGTACAAAGACCCTCCCACTTCCACCTTCAGCACATGATGCCGCCGTTTCGGTGGCGGATTCGGCTCGTCGCGCCAAAATCGAGACATAAGGTCGGTCACTGGATAGCCAAGCTCACGCAGCAGCCAGCCAAATAGAGCGTTGAGCTCGAAGCAGTAGCCTCCGCGACGTCGGACGACAATTTTATTGAATAGCTCCGGAATGTCAAGCGACAATGGAATGCGGCGCACAATGTCGATGTTCTCGTATGGCACCGCGTGCAGATGGCACTCCTGCAATTCGGCCAGCGCTGCGGCGCTGATTTCCATCGGCCCCTCATACCCGATGCGCTCCAGATAGGCGCACACTTCAGGTTTCATTTCATTGCAATCGTTCATAATATCGACTCCTTCCCTGTTCATTAGGGCGGTTGCCTCGAATGACGAATAGATTGGCTAACAATTTGGCTAACAATACCACCATCATAGCAACATCCTCACGTTCCTACAAGACAGCTCGCATATGCCTAAATACCCTTGTGTAATTTGATCGTTGATCCTCAAAAATCTTCTTCTTTCCCCTCCCATTCTTACTTTTATCCCACTACCATTGGCGCAATGCAGATGCTCTTTTGCTTGCAGCACTACTATTTTTGTCCCACTTCAAAATAATTAAAATTTCTTATAGCATAAGCGGTTAAACTTTAGTATAATGTGTTGAAATAACTGGATCCCCGCCCATCTATTATGAATCGTTTTTCTTGTGCAGCAATAATCCACCCAGCTTATCTTGCCAATTAACCGCATGTTGACTTACGTTTTCCAGAACTGGTTTATTCATTTCAAAGCACTTCCTGCAAGCGTTTACCAAATCTTATGGTGAAGTCATCGTTTATCGTCCAGCACCTTAGAAAGGCTTCGCATCAGTCTCTTTTAGACCTTCTGCTCTCCTGATAACATACATCACAGCCCCAGTTTCGCATCATGTCTCATATGAATCTGTCAACGCATCCGTTGATTTATTGGATCGTCTTTTTATACAAGTGTTGTCCGTCATTTCCAAATAGTATGCTCCATATCTAGTCCAACTGCAGGTCGCCGTAACGTATTATACGCTCCCAGTCTTAGCCTTAGATCGGCTAGCTTTCTCAACCACCAATAACATAAACGCTTTAATTCTATGAAGGAGGTGATGCAACAGCTCATTAATAGAGTACAGTCACAATGTTGCTTGTATTCCATAATCCACCCAAACCAAGGAGGTAATGAAATGACAGATTCACGCATTTGGAACCACATGTTATCCAAAGTATCGCCATTGTTCGTCGCTTTTGCTGCCCTGCTGCTCGGTGTGACTTGTATGGTCGTGTTCGCAGAAACCGCTTCGGCACACGGATATATTGAGGCGCCTGCAAGCCGCGCACTTCAATGCAGCCAAGATTTGAACACGAACTGCGGTCAAGTAAAGTATGAGCCGCAAAGCGTAGAAGCGCCGGGATCGTTCCCATCAGGCGGTCCTGCTGACGGCCACATCGCCGGCGGCGGCGTGTTCCCGGAGCTTGACGCGCAAAGTGCGACTCGCTGGAACAAAGTTACTATCAATGGCGGCACCAACACATTTAAATGGCATTTGACTGCTCCTCACGCTACGAAAGAATGGAAATATTACATTACAAAAAAAGGCTGGGACCCGAACCAGCCGCTTGCCCGCGCCAATTTGGAACTGTTCTGTTCCTTCAATGATGGCGGCGCAACACCATCGAATAAGGTCACACATCAATGCAGCGTGCCTACCGACCGCAGCGGCTACCATGTTATTCTCGGCGTCTGGGAGATCGCCAACACCCCCAATGCCTTCTACCAAGTCATTGACGTGAACTTGGTTAATGGCGGCTCTGGCGAAGATTTGCCGACAGCCCCGGCCAATGTCGTATCCCCATCTCAAACAAAGACAAGCGTCACACTTAATTGGTCCGCTTCTTCTTCGGCGATCGGCATCAAGGAATATGAAGTATACCGGAACGGCCAACTTGTCGGCAAGGCGACTGGGACCTCCTATACCGACTCTGGGTTGACGGCAAATACGTCCTATACGTATGCTGTCCTCGCCGTGGATACAGCCGGGAACAAGTCATCATCCTCATCCGCATTAAAGGTTAAGACGTCGAACGACAGCAGCGTCTATCCAGCGTGGGAAGCGAGCAAAGTGTATGTCACTGGCAACCGGGTGACGCACAACGGCGTCGTCTATGAAGCACGCTGGTGGACTCAGGCCGAAAAGCCAGGCAACGCTGACGTGTGGGTAGCTGTGAATTAACGTATATTTAATTCATAACAAGAGCAAACAGGCTGACGACGTGAACCCCGTTGTTAGCCTGTTTTTTGTTTAAATCTGAGTTTGTTGGGATGAGGAGTGTAGCGGATGCGACAAAGTCTGGTCGGAACGTCAGGAGGAGTTTATTTTATTGGAAAATGTCCAGTGGATTAGGGGACAGCTCTGCTGAAGGGGCATTCCATTGGAAATTGTCCAATGAATTCGCCTAATAATGTGCTGCCGACCGGAAATAAAGCGATTTGATTGGAAGTTTTCCAATGAAAAGAGCATTTCGCCCTGACAACGCGGCATTCCATTGGACATTTTCCACTGCTCGACAGAATCGCCAACTTAGCCTCCATATAGCACACCAAGTCGCGGCTCCCTATACCATATACATGAAACCTGTTTTGACCCCTGTTATCTCTGTTATCTCTGTTATCTCTGTTATCTCTGTTATCTCTGTTATCTCTGTTATCTCTGTTATCTCTGTTATCTCTGTTATCCCTGTTATCCCTGTTGTGCTCGTTCACAAGTATATAGCTTCATTCTCCCCTTCCATCAGGGAATAATAAATATCTCTTTTGTTTCCATATTTTGAATAGTTGAAATCATAATGGCCAGCTGCTACCGGAAAACGATGTGCATTCGGCTGCTGCCACGGTTCTGATTGATTGGGAGATTGGGCATATGCATTCAAGCAACACATGGTCAACGTCGAGCCGAGGACAGTTTCCAGATCTGAGTGGATGGGAGAATGAGCATAAGGCCTTTATGAATTAGGGGAGGGAGCGCGGGAGGAACCACGAGCAGCCATGACACTTCTGTGCAGCAGCAAAAAAGCCTTTGTTCCTCCCCACGGGGCTGGTCCAAAGGCTTGCATTAATCCTTGTAAGGGTCAAACTCGTCCGCGCAGGCCATGCAGACGCCGAACGGCTTCAGCACGTGCAGCACGTCGATCGTGTCTGCATGGGCGTCCAGCACATCCTGCAGCTTACGGTACACGAACGGGCTCTCGTCGGTGCCCGCTCCGCGCAGCTCCACGCCGAAGCTCTGAACGGCCGCCTTCATTTGCTCCGGTGCAATTTGTCCGCCCGTCCGTGTGCGATTCTCCAGTTCATTTTTCCAGCTGCTTATACCAGTCCACCGGCCGGACATACAGGAAGCGGACATCGTAATCACTATCCTGCGATGGGAATCCCCATGCCCGGCTTCCAGATTCGCAGGCGTACACGATGCGCACGTTCTCCTGCCGCTCAACTTGCCGAAGCTCCTGCCATATCGTTTGCTTAACATCGGACATGGTCGTCCCTCCTATCTATGTTATCGAGTTGCGTTTCTGTTCTTCTATAGTTCTTCAGCTTCCACGCGCTCTATAAGCGTCGAGTAGCCCTTCACCGTCTGGGCGATGTACGTGAGCACGTTGTCGCTCCATCCATAGACGTAGTGTGTGTTCGGATCCTGCGGAGGCACCATCGCATTGCGATAAGGCGCGATGTCCACGATGAAAGCCTTCACCTCTGAATTCACCTTCGCGCGGTAAGCAGACAGCGCCTCATAGAACGGGCTGCCGCTGTTCTGCTGCTCATCCGTAATGATGACGATCTGGTCGACCTTCTTCTGCTGCCGGAGAAGTTCCCGCACCGGAGCTCCGGTATCGGTTCCCCCGCGGGTTCGGATGCGCTCTGCCTGAGTCAAGATGCTGTCATGCCGCGACGGCTTGGCGTCCAACACTTTCGTGTCGAATAGCCAGAACAGCGAGTTGCCTTGCGTTTTCTTATATAACGCCAGCGCGAACACCGACCCGATTCGCAAATATTCCCCACTCATCGAGCCTGAGATGTCCAAGAAGATCGCGGTCTGCTCGCCCAGATCCGGCAAGTTGCCGAAGGTCAGCTCCACCGCCTCACGCAGCGCGTCGCGAAGTACAGGATGGTCGACCTGCTCATATGCAAGGGCGAAGCGGAACGGCAATATTTTAGCCTTAGCCAGCGCGTCGCGATCGGTCAACCGCTGCACGGCATACTTCAAGTTCGCCTCGCTCTCGAACACGCCCGCCCGGAGCAGCGCATTCAGGTGGCGCAGCAGCGCAAACGCAGGCATTTGACGCAGCAGAGCTTCCCATATCGCCTTTGTAGGCTTGATTGCACCTGTCACGGTCGAATATGGGAGCTTTCCCTGCGCGATCCAGCGGAGCTGCTTCTTCTCCGTGTTCGCGCGCTTCAAGTTCTCCAGCGCCTCCACCTGCGGCAGCAAGGCCAGATTCGCCTCATGCCCGCGCAAATACCGGAACAGCGCCTGCTGCTTCAGGTCCGCCGGCTTCGGATGAGCCGTGGCTATCGCATCGCCCAGGCTGTACCCGCGGCCGCGACCATTATACTTAAGCGCCCAATATTCCGATACGCCGGTGAGGAATAGGTTCACCTGCCGCTTCACGGCGCGTCCGCCCTCCCCGCGACCCAAGCCTTGCAGGATGGTGAGGAAGTCGGATAGATCGGAAGGGATGAGCACCACCTTGAGAAACACCTTCGCAAACAAATCCGGACGGTAATACGACAGCACGGCCAGCCCATACAGCGGCTGCAGGCGCATGTAGCCTTCATTGCGCGCATAGACAAGCGCCTTGGCCATGAACTGCGGATTGCGATCAGCCATCTCCAGATGCATCTGCCCTGCGTCCTCCTGCAGCTCGTTCCGATCCGCATAAAATGTATTGCCCATTGTATTCGTCAAAAGCGTCTGCAGATATTGCTCCTCCGCAGAACGCGTATATGCAGGATAACCGTCTTTGTTTCTTGTCGTCGGCTTCACGGCCGAAAACAATTTTCGTGCAAAGCTCATGATTGTTCAGCCTCCTAGTTCATAGAAATAAGCGGCGAGGAAAGTGGGGGAAGGTTGTATGCAGGATTCGAACCTGCCATAATGCCCAATCAAACTTAGATGGTCGCTCTATGCGAAGGAACCCTCCCCGGCGCCTCGCCGGATTCAATCATTTACATGCAAGTTAATAACAGAAGCGAGGAAAAGAGTGAAAAGGCCGCATGATGCTCCGGACGAACCGGTGGACACCGTCATTACTTTTCCCATAAAAGTCGAAGGATCCCTTTCGAACGCCTCGCTTCACGATATTGTTTTTTGGAGACGATCCATGAGGAAGTTGGGCGGACAGGCACGTAACTGCTCTACCACCTGAGCTATCCCGCCATACGTGGCGGGAGTTGGACTCGAACCAACGACCTGTCGCTTAAAAGGCGAAGTAACCCGTCCATGCGCCTCATGGACCGCCGTGCCGCCTTCACCTGAGGTGTCGGCTTCACGTCCTTATCTTCGCTCATTTTTGAAGGCGCGAACATGGCGGAAGTATTACGACATGAGAAAAAGTTTTTCATTTCCCCCATATGTCTCCCCTGCTAGAATGGAAGATAGTCTTGAAAGGACCGGAAAGGAGGCTCCTCCCATGGCAAAAGAGAGCTTCGATAAAGAAATCCAGTTTCTGCGCATGCTCGTGCTGACCAGCGGCGCTTACAGCCGGCAGCAATTTGCGCAGCGCTTGGGCATATCGGTGCATACGTTCGACAAGACGATTCGGCGCCTGAAGGAAATCGTACATACGGTATATCAGCAGCTCCCCCAAGATCAGGGCCAGGAGTTCGCAGAGACACTGCGCTTCAATTATTATGAATCGGCGGACCCGATGCTGCTGTTCTTGTTCCGGGCCAAATCGTTGAAGGAATCGGAAAGCTATCGTTTGTCGGTTATCTTGGCAGCCTTGCAGGAGCAAGCCAAGACCGCCATGGAGCTGATTGACGCTTGCAGCTGCCAGCTTCCTGAAGAATATCCGCTTCCGGACGAAAAGACGATTCGTTCCGATCTGAAATATTTGGAGGACATCGGCGTCATTCGTAAAATGAAAGGCGGTCGGCCTTACCGATATTCGATGCGCCATGATATTGTCAACGAACTGACGGATGACGAATTGATCGATCTGTACGACTTCGTCGATGTCATGGCGAATACGCAGGTGCCTTCCGTTCAGGGCTATATCCTCAGGGATAATTTGAAGCAAGCGTTAAAGCTGAAGGAAATGGACGCCAGCATGGCGGAACCATTTCTGTACAAGTATCATTATTACTCGCGCATTTTGGATGAGGCGCATCTGTATACACTGCTGCAAGCGATACGAGAGCGCCGCAAGCTGTCGTTCCTCTACTTCTCGCCCAAGGCGCGGAAGAAGTACGCCTCCCAGAACACGAATCCGCTCTTCCAACGCGAGACGCAAGGGAAGCAAGAAAGCGTGCTGCCGCTGAAGGTGGTCTATGACCATCAATACGGCAGATGGTATTTGCTCGGCCACACCTCCCGGCTAGGGCTCATGAAATACCGGATGGAGGGACTGACTCAAGTTCAGGAAGGCGAAGCCGTACCTGAAGAACTGTTCACCCGCAAGCTGCAGGAACTAGAAGAGCGAACGCGTCACAGCTGGCTCGTCGACACCGGTCATCCGGTAAGGGTGCGGGCGCGGTTCTATAACCCGGAAGGCGCTCGCACGAACTTCATCAAAGAGCGGGTGCTGCTGCAAGGCCAATGGGGGCGCATCGTCGAGGAAAATAACGATTCGTTCCTATATGAAATCACGGTGAACGGGATGACGGAAATCAAACCATGGCTGCGCAGCTTCGGTTCCAGCTGCGAAGTGTTGAAGCCGCTGAAGCTCCGGCAGGAGCTGATCGACGAGTGGAAGGAGATTCAATCGTACTATGACGATGAACCTGTTCGAAAAGATTTTTAATTATCAGATTATGTCGCGGCTGGAAGAGTCCGGCGCGTTCGCCGTCACTTCACACGAACGGTCATGGTTAAGAGCGATGATGGACCATCCTGCGGCAGCCGAAGCGTTCACGCCGGAGACGATGGCGAAGCTTGCGGCCGTGCTGCAAGTTGAGGCGGACATCGATATCACGGAGCATGTCATGGAGAAGGCAGCCAGCGTCGAGCGCCAAGTATACCACCCGCTCCTGCGCCCCTTGCGCCGTATTATTGCAGAGCGTCAAGGCAGCCGCATTTCGTATCGGCTCAAGCACGGAGGCATGCAGCACGAGCAATCCGGATTCCCTTATAAGCTGGAATATTCCATGGTCAAGCGGGAGTGGTTCTTGCTCTGGTACCATCCACGCCGTCATATGTTCATGTCGACGAGGCTGCGGAATATCGCAGATGTGCAGCAAGAGGAGATTCCTCCTGCACGAGCGGAGGAATTGCTGAGCAAGATCGCCGCCATCATAGATTCCCACAAAGAGCATGCAGTCATCGAAGTAATACGGATCTATAACAGGGAGCTGTCCCGTATTATGTACGCGTTCTCGTGCTTCGAGAAGGAAGTGGAATACTTCGATGACACGGATACATATCAGATCCGGCTTACATTTAGGGGGGACGAATGCGAGTATATTTTGTCCAAAATCCGCTTCCTCGGCAAACGGGTGCGCATCATCGAAGGCGAAAAATTGCAGCGCCGCATGTGTGAAAGTGCGGCCAAGGCGCTCGCGCGATACGGGATCGGCGAAGAACACGAACAGCTGCACGGAGAGGAGCAGCGTGTGTAATTTTTGATAGCTCAAGCTAACAACGAGGCTTTCTTCTGAATTATAGGAAGGAGCCTTTTTTTCTATCCATTTTTCCCGTAACAACAGGCTTTTTTTGTAGGATTATATCATTCCATTACAGCGTCAGAGGAGAAAAAGAATGAAGATTGCTGTATAATAGTTTAGGTCTAAAGTGTTCGGTCTAAATATGGGGAGTGAAGATCTAATGGAAACATGGAAGAAAAATTTATGGATTCTATGGGTCGGCTCATTCATCGTATCCTCCAGCTTCTCGATGGTCATTCCGTTCCTGCCGCTGTTCCTGATCCAGATCGGCGTCAATGACCATATCGAGCTATGGTCCGGGATTTTGTTCAGCAGCGCCTTTCTGGCCGGGGCCATCGCATCGCCTTTCTGGGGCGCCGTCGGCGACAAATACGGCCGCAAGCCGATGATTATCCGGGCAGGGCTGGCACTGTGTGTCATTTATCTCCTGACCGCGTTCGTCACCAGTCCGTATCAGCTGCTCGTGCTGCGGCTGCTGCAGGGTTTGCTGTCTGGCTTCATTCCGGGCTCCATCGCGCTCGTCGGCACGAATACTCCGGAGAAAAAGGTCGGCTATGCGCTGTCGATGATATCTACAGCTACCGCAACCGGCAGCATTATGGGGCCGATGCTGGGCGGTGTGTTGTCGAAAATTTTCGATAACCGGATCGCTTTCGGCAGCGCCGGGGTGCTCTGCTTCATTGCGACGATGCTCATTATTTTCTGGGTCAAAGAGGAATCCTTCGTGCCGAGCAAGGACAGCGGCTCAATCGTGCACACGTTTAGTCTGGCGGCTCATAACAGGCCGTTCATGATCGTGCTCGTCCTGACGCTCTGTACCCAGTTCTCCGTCATGACGATTGAACCGGTGCTGCCACTGTACATTGTAGAGCTTGGCATTTCGGCTAAGGATGCTTCACTGGCTGCGGGCTTCGTCTTCTCGTTGGTCGGGGTTGCCGGCATCCTGTTCGCCCCCCGCTGGGGGAAACTGGCCGACCGGATCGGATTTCACAAAATATTGTTAATCGGCCTGCTGGCCGGAGGTATTGGGACACTGCTCCAAATTCCGTTCCACAACATATGGTGGTTCTCCATCATCCGGTTCATGTACGGCATCTTCTTCTGCGCCGTGTTCCCAGCGTTGAACGGTCTCGTCGTCCGCACGACGGAAAGCGAGTTCCGTGGCCGCGCCTTCAGCTTGAACCAGACCGCAAGCCAGCTCGGCGGCATGCTGGGACCGCTCGTGGGCGGCGCCATAAGCGGCGTGTTTTCGATTCACGCGGTCTTTTGGGTGACCGGTATCCTCTTGCTCGGCACGATGAGCCTTGGATACTGGTCGCAGCGGCATGCGAAGCAGCAGCCTGCTACGGTCAGCCGCGGCATGTGATGGCGGTGCAGCAGATTAGGTGAGAACAGCGCCGCCGACCGTATAGCTGCGATAGCAAAAATCCGAGGCAATCCGAGGGTACTGAACAAGGTCTTGATTCTCTACAAACATAGAGAATCAAGGCCTGTTCTCGTAGTAAGCAGGCAGTCCGAAAACAACAGCCCCCCTCTCTTTCGCAGGCGTGCAGTGGCTCGATCAGACTGAAGGGGAGTCGCTCCTTCCGCCTCTTTGCTTCACTCTCCCCTTTCATCAGGAGGCGGCATGCCCAATGACGATTCTGGTTAACTATCATCAGGAGGCATCATGCACAATGATGATTCTGGTTAACTGCCATCAGGAGGCAGCACGCACATTTGACGATTCTGGTTAACTGCCATCAGGAGGCAGCACGCACATTTGACGATTCTGGCTAACTGCTATCAGAAGCGGCCGCTTCATGCCATAGTTCACGAAACGGCATGTGCCTTACCCTCGTTGTTCCCCTTCCTGACTGTAGGGGAGAATGGACGTAAGGACCATTGCACGGAAGTCAGTCAATATGTTAGATCAATTGATTATGGAACCAGATGTCAAAAGATTCGGGAGATGGCAGTTTAGTCGATTGTGCCCGCTGTTCTTCCATTGATACTCCAGCTTCTGAAGCCCGCTGCACATCCGAATGATGGCCTTGGCATCTGCTCGCCCGCTATGGACGGCCATCAGGAAGACATTTTTCAGTGCGTCCGCCTTGCGTGCGATGTCCCGCAGCAGATGCGCCCGTTCGCCTATGCCCTCCACCGCTTCCACGAAGCAGGAGAATACATAGCGCGAGCCCGCGATGAACTTGAAGGCATGAGCATGACAATCGTACAGCTCCGTCAGGTCAGCGAATGACCCGGCATCGCCGCTCGCCGCGAATGTGCATACCGTGTCATAGAAGGACAGATCATCCTCTAAGACTCTCATTCGGTCGGTATAACGCTCCATTATCCGTTCCACGTCTACAGTTTCCGGCTGCTCCCGATTCCTAAGGATTAACGCCTTCCTGTCCTCCTCCCTGATGCGCGGGTCTTCGCACATTCTTCGGATATCTTCCTCAGATACCGTCCCTTCGTATTCGGGATACATATCACGCACGTAATAACCCAAGGACACGCCCGGTCGTTCCTCCGCAGCCCACCCGCGTATCCAAATGGAGTGCTCCGCTTCCGGACTGCCGAACTTTTCTGGCCTCGCATAGGGCACTTCACCGCAGATAACCCAGAGAAAGATAGCGCGTGTGGCGGAATCCGCCTCCTTCAAGAGCGGTGCAATATCGTCATAGCACGTATATGGCACACGCTCGAATGGAACTTCAATGAGCTCCAGCTCTGCCGGTTCAAGACACGGGGAGGCGTAGAACCACGGCTTCGACTTTTTCACATATAAATGCTCGTAAATGTCGCTCGTGCTCTCCCATGCATTGTAATACAGCAGCTCGATAGGAATCCCCCAGTCCTGCAAGGCAAGGGACAATTGAATGTTCCGGCAGTTGAAAAAGCTGTGCTCATAGCGCAGTCTCTCTTTTGCTGTATCCACCATGACGATCTCCTTCCTCCGTATCCAATTCGGCACCATCTAGCTGCCGGCGCTGCTGTAGCTGCGGACGGATCGCTTCCAGCACCATCTCACAAGCATGAACAGCAAGACGGGCGCTGCGACCGCCCAGATGATATCCCCCATGGCGAGCTCGTTCAAGACGAACTTCGGCGCATAGTTGCTGATGAGAAACACAGGGATGATGTACACGCCGATGCGCTGCAGCCATTGCGGGAAGATATCGAGCGGCATATTGTTCGCATCCCAGATGGAATGCGCGATTTCTGTCACTGCCCCGGTCTGCACGAAGCGGAAGGCCAGCAAGGCCGGCAGCAGCATAATCCCGTATGTGACGGCCAGGGCCGCCAGCAGCAAAGCAGCGAAGCCTGCGATATTTCCGTTAAGCGGCAGTCCAGATCGATGCCAGCCGACGGCGATCATCATCGCCCCGGCTACGACATTGGGCACGGGCAAGCCAATGTCGACGTAGCGAAGCGAGACGAGAAATTGCAGCGAGACTGGCTTCGTCATAAGCAGATCGAGCGTGCCGTCCCTGATGTATTGCTGCAGGCGGATAAAATTAACATAAAACAGTCCCATGTACAGGCCGGTCATCATCGTGTAGGTGCCGATGAACAGCAGGATGTGGTCTGGAGTCAGCTTGCCGATATGCAAATCGGTCTGATACACGATAAGAATGTACAACGCCTTGGCGCATAGAAAGGCGATTTCGACTGCAATGCCCATCCAGAAGTTAAAGCGGTATTCCATGCCGGCAGAAAGACAGTTCTTGACGAACAATCCATATAGCCGCACATATTCGGTTCCTCTGTCTAATGCTGCGCGACATTTTGCAAGCAATCCGGTGCTCATCGAACATCACCCTCCCAACCCGACGTACCGTTTCAAGCCAAGCCGCCACGCCGCATGCGCGGCTCCGGCCAGCAGCACGATCCAACCGCATTGGATGAAGATGCCAGTCAGTGCTTCTCCCTCAGCCAGCCGGCCATTGAGCACGTTGACCGGGAAATAAATCGTATATTTGAACGGCAGCAGATTAAACCATCCATTCAGCGTCTCGCCAAACACTTCGAGCGGCACCATCCCTCCGCTTAAGATTTGCACGACGAGTCCAGTAATGACGAAGAAGTACGAAATCTCCGCCAGCCAAAACGCCAGCGCGCATATCGCATACGACAGCAGGAACTGCACCGCTGCCGCAAGCACGAGGGCCGCGGTGAACAGCCCGATTCGAACCGGTGACAACGGCGTGTGCCCATAACGGATCGCGATCAGCAGCACCGCTGTCACCAAGACGATCAGCACGCTGTCGGACACGACCCGACTCCCCGCATAGGCGCTGAGCCGATAGCCAAAATAGCTGACTGGGCGCACGAGGTAAGCGTTCAGTCCGCCGCTCTTAATATCTTCCGCGATCGTGTGCTCCAGCTGGGTCATGACGAACTTCGCCACGATGCCCGACAGAATGGTATACAGTATCATTTGGCCGTAATCGTATCCGTACAATACGTCTTGGGCAGACGAGCGGTACACCGCAGTCCAGATCAAAGACTGTATGCCGACAGGGAACACGAGGCTGACGAGTCCGATGACGAACTGAAGCCTGTATTCAAGCGATGCCTGTAGTCCAATTTTGAACGCGGCGGCGTATTTGCCGCTGCGCGATCGCTTGCTGTACACGGCGCCAGCTTCAGGCTGCATGCTGCCCGGCTCACCGCTATCCCTCTTGCGCATGCCGCTGCCGCGTTCCGGGTGCTTCTCCATCGTCCCCTTCTCCTTCATTCCCAAACTTCGCTTTATACAGCCGCTCGATCACTTCCTCAACGGGGACCTCCTCGACCGTCCAATCCTCGACGAGGTCGTGATCAATCAGCAACCGGGCCAACGGCTTCACCTCATCCGCCGACACCTCCAGCTCGGCCGTCAAGCCGTCGTGGGTGCGGACAACCGCCAGCAGCCGCACGAGCTCATGCAGCTCTTCCGGCGGAATGAATGCGGCGAACCGCACCTTCATCCGCTTGCGGCGCCCGAACGACTCGCTCATCCGGGAGAGCTTCCCATCATAAGCAATCTGCCCGCCATGGATCACGAGCGCCCGTCCGCAGACGTGCTCGATATCGCGCATGTAGTGGCTCGTCAACAGGATGGTCGCTTGCTTCTCCTCCTTGTACGCTTTGAGGAATTGGCGCACGTTCTGCTGAGCGGCGAAGTCCAGCCCCAGTGTTGGTTCATCCAGAAACAGCAGCTTCGGCCGATGAATGAGCGCAGCGATGATCTCCATCTTCATGCGCTCGCCGAGCGACAAGCGGCGCACCTGCACGCCGAGCAGATGCTTCACATCAAGCATTTCGGCCAGTTCGTCCAGTGTCATCCGGTACTCGCGCTCGTCGATTCCATAAATGCATTTGTTCAAATAAATCGATTCGTTCGCCGGCAGATCCCACCAGAGCTGGCTCTTCTGGCCCATCACGATCGCGAAGCGGCGCTTGAACTCGCGGCAGCGCTCCCATGGCACATAGCCGAGCACCCGCGCCTCCCCTGCAGACGGGTGCAGGATGCCTGACAGCATCTTGAGCGTCGTCGTCTTGCCCGCTCCATTCGGTCCGATGAATCCGACCGCTTCGCCCTGACCGATGTCGAACGAAATATTGGCGACGGCATGGCGGTACAGCTGCTCGCGGTGGAACAAGTTCCGCAGCGAATGTCTGAGGCCGCTCTGCTTGCGATAATAGGCGAACGTCTTGCTCAAATCACGTACCTTTATGGCGCTCATCGCAGCTTCCCCCTTCCCAATGCAGCGGCTAGGCTCCGTTATTGTACAGCAGCACGCACTTGGAGCAGACCGGCGTCAAGCCGCAGGCCAGCGTTTCGCGCTGCTTGTTGTAGCCCTCGCCGTGAAATACCTCCTTCAAGCTGGCTTCGCGCAGGTCGGCGATCGTGAACTCGGGGAAAAACTTGCACGGGTTCACCTTGCCGTTCGGCAGCACATCCATGCGCGTCGACAGCGCCAGACATTCCGTCCGCCTCATGCCGGGGCGATCCGTGCCGAGCACGAAGTCGCGCACCTCGTCCGGCTCCAGCGCAGGCTGGAAGCGGATGCGGTTCTTCCACACGCGCGAACGCAGCTTCTCCATCTCGGCGACCAGCGGCTCGATATTCTCCGGCGACAGGTGGTAGGTGAACGAATGCCAGCTCTTCTTACCGGGATCCTGTGCCGCTTCGAGCCAGCCGAAGCGCTCGGCAAAATACGTGTCCATCCGCTCGGCAACTTCATTCGGGATATACCATGGAAAAACGAAGTAGACGGAATTGACCCCGACCGATTCGAAATATTCCATAAAATCGTACAGCCGGGTCACCATCGCGTCGTTAATCGTCAGGCTGATCGACACGTCCCCTTTGAATTCACCCGCACGCTTCCGTTCCAGCAGGAGTTCGATGGCAGACATGACCTTGCGGAAGATGCCGCGGCCGCGAATGGCATCGTTCTCCGCTTCGAAGCCTTCCAGACTAGCGAGCAGGGTCACGCCCTCAGGCAGCTTCAGGAGTGACTCCAGCTTCTGTTCGACGAGCACCGCATTCGAGCATATGGTGGAGATGCGCGGATCGGACGCAAGCAGCTCGCACAGCTCGTCGAGCTTGGAGTACATGAGCGGTTCTCCGCCCCACAAAAACATGCGGGAGCGATACGGCCTCGTCTCCGCGAAGATTTGCTCGATCAGGGAAAAATCAATCTCCCGTCGCGCCTCTTGGCGCTCGAACTCATGGTGGTACCCATCCGGATTCCATTCGAAGCAGTGCTTGCAGCGTAAATTGCAGCCGTTGTTGAGCTTAATTCCGATATCGCGCGGCAAATCGAAAGCAAAGGACGGCTCTTGCTTCAAGCCGCGGCTCGCTGCGCTCATGTTGTGCAGCGTCTGCTTCAAGGAACGGAACTCTGCCGGTGTCAGCGTGGCGCTTGTCTTCGGTTGCGTCATGGAAACATCCCTCCGTAATCAGATAATGAAAGCGCACGTCTTTTTAGGTTATTGTGCAGTTGGTCCAATATGCCGATAGCGAAGCCCGACCGGGCCCAACGATCATAGGCGATGCCGAAGCCGAGCCGCTCCCATAGCAAAGCGTTGGCGCGCTCATGCTCGCCGAACGGCTCGAGGTACACGAGCGGAGTCGCCGCCGACAGCGAATCGACGAGCGTGCCGCCGCCCGGCTTGCTCACGATGGCGAGGCTGCGGCGGATGGCGCCGTACAAGCGCGGGCCATCCGTGCCCCGTTCATAGACGGGCGGCTCATCCGGCTTCCATTCCGCCGTCGGCGGGTAGGCGGCCTGATCGCGCTGCTCCGGTTCATCCGACCACGGATGCCAATCCGGATCGGTCATGTAAATGCGGTCGCAGGGGCGTGCCCCGCCCGCTTCCTCCGGCTGATAGGCAACCAGGTCGAGCGCAAAGCGATCCTGCAGAGCAGTGATTGCGCTGCGATAGGTGCCGATGCCCCAGCCGCCGCCATGGACGACGATCCGCTCCTCCCGTTCAGCATATGGCACGAGCGGCTCATCCGACATGGCCAGCCGATAGTGGAGGACCGGGTCCTCCCTCTCCAGCCGGAACAGCCAATGATGGCGGAAGCGCTGATACGTATCGCGATATACGCGATACGACGGCGTATCGATCGCATCGAGCCGGAGGAATTCCACGCGCACGGGATCCGGGTGCACGCGCCGGCCATATTGCTCCAGAACGGGCAGCCAGAAGCCCGTCATGGCCAGAAACGTGCGCCGGCCTTCCTCCTGCCACCGCTCGAGCAGCGCTTCGACCGCCTCCGTGTCGAGCACTGGCCCGATGTCGCGCGCGAGGCGGGTTCCCATCAAGGCAGCGCCGAAGCTGTTGTGGAATGCCTGCTTCGTGCGGACAAGCTTCCGCCGCACCTCTTCTGGGAACAGGCGCTCCAGAACTTCGGCTTCTGCCGGAATGCCGCGCCGCCGGAGCCGCTCCTGCAGCCGAATGCCGGGCACATAAGCGCCGAGCGAATTGCCCGACGTCAGAATCGTAACGGGTGAAGCGGATTGCATGAATGGCACCTTCTTTTTCTCATTCAAGATGAGTTCTTGTTGAATACTCAATACTGCCTGAACCCCAGCTCTGACAGCATGCGATTGAGCTGCTTGCTTAAAGCTTCGCTGTCATGGCGGCTATCTGCCACAAGCGAGACGTACCAGCGCCCAGACGTATTGCCGCCCGCAGGCGGGAACAGCGTATTGGCGGACAGCGGAATAATTCCCGCACGGCATTCCGGCTTGAACAAAAGACCGGCCTGCTCCATGTGCGCCAGCAGTCGCTCGAACGGCTCCGCTGTGGTTATACCTGCAAAGCCTGCCGGTTCGGCTGCTGCAGCCGTTTTAGCTTCTGATGTGTCGTTGCTGTGTTCGGCTCGTTCCGCTCCTTCGGCCTGTTCTGCTCGTTGTAACGCCCATTCCGGCAATCCCAGCTGGAGGCATGCCAAGAAGCTCCGATGGCCGTACCGCTCAAGATGGACGTCAAGACTATGATTAAGCAGCCCCATCGAATGCCGGGCATTGATTTCCACTACGGGATACACGTCGCCATTCTCCAGCAGCATCGAGTCGACGCATACAGGGCCGAAGTAGCCTTCCTGATAGAGGCGGACAGCCAGCCGCTCCATTGCCTCGAAGTATCCGGCTCCCGCCAGCCGATCCATCAGGTCGGCGTCAGCCGCACACGAACCCGCGTAATTAAGCTGACGGTTCACCATGCGCTGCACGCCGAGCAGCGTAATGCGCCCGTCCGAAGCAATATGCAACTGGCACGAGAAATCGGTCTGCTTCGCAAGCCAGGGCTCTAGCAGCAGCATGACTCGCTTGCCAGTCTTCTGCTGCACGCGGAGATAGTCGGTTAGCCGCCCGAGAAGCGCCGGGGAATCAACGACCAGATTGCCTCTCCCGGACACGCCGTACGGGTCCTTCATCACTAGCCTGCCACACTGCCGCAGCAGCTCCGCACCGATGCGCTCCACCTCGGCGGCATCCTCTGCAAGGCGTCCCCGTGGCTTCAATTCCAATTCGGCCGCGAGCCGAAGGGAATAGGCCTTGGAGTTAACTCTCGCGACGATGTTCGCTGCCGGAATCATCCCCGTCAAGTTATAGCGTCGTGCCAATTCGGCCGCGGACGGGATGACCGCATAAGGCGCGCACGGCAGCTCCCGCATCAGGCTGCGCCATTCCGCCTGTGCCGGATGGCCGGCAATCGCCTGAAAGACGTCATCCCCGCTATCGGTTCCGCGTGACGCGGTATCGCCTATGGATAGCGAGCGGAAGTGGAACCCAATCTCCCGCAAATATGCCGTATGAGCCTCATTCATTGCCTGCCGCGTCACCAGCACGCCGTCCTCGCCGCTTAGCGGAAACAACAGCTCGTCCATGAATCCGGTGACAGAGCGCCCTTGCGCGGCCCGGATGGCAGGCAGCGTCGCCAGCTCAGCCGGGCGCCAGTACGCCTCTGCGTCGAACGTCCCGAGCGCAATGCGCGGCCCGTCATAGATCGGCTTAGGCGCTTGCAATGATGCCTCCGGCATCGGGTTACGCATGCTGCTCAACCTCGACGCCCAATGCTTGCAAGAAGCCGAGGAACGCCCGCACCGTCTGCAGATGCTCATAATCGAACCGTTCGAAATCCATCTGCACTTTAAATTGCTCCTCCACCTTCAGCATGAAATGAATGAGCTGGAGTGAATCCATGCCGACCTCCTCGATAAGGTTCGTCTCCGGAGTAAGCCTCAGCTCCCAAGAAGGGTCCTCCTTCACTTCGCTTACTAAGCGGGCCAACGTATCGATTGCGTGCATACCACCACTCCTATTCTCTATGAATCGAATATCGAACATTCTTAATCAACATATGACTAAATGATGAAAATATGTCATTCGATTTTCATGATATCGATATCGTTTTCATGATTTTTCATAAGATAGCATCATCAAGGCAGATCCATTTCGCCCCCCTCAGTCATCTATTGGTTATATGCTATAATGGGAAACTATGTACAAGGAAAAGGAGGGTGATAACGAGATGGATCAACTATTTCGCTCGATCTTCGAGCTAGTTGACGGGACGAGGCTGCTCATTGCCATCGGCATCCTGCTTCTGTTTCTGCTGTTCCGCAAGTGGGTCGTCGGTTATCTATTCCGCTTCATCGATCGCATGGCAGACAAGACGCAAAGCACCCATGTCGCCAGCTTCATACATTCCTTCGAACAGCCTGTCCGAATGCTGCTTATTTTGGGAGGTGTGAACGCAGCCTTTCATTTCTACTTTCCCGATCAGTGGCCTTATTGGGCGCTGTTCAATCAAATAAGCCGGAGTTCCTTTATTGCAATCGTCGGGTGGGGCTTATACAATTTTTCCGGGCGCTCCTCCAACCTGTTTACCGGATTCACCACACGCTTGGGCGTCGAGCAATCAAGCATGCTGATTCCGTTCCTGTCGCGTATCCTTCGCATCGTTATCGTGGCCGTAGCCATTACGATGATTTCCTCCGAATGGGGGTACAGCATCAACGGTCTGGTGGCGGGGCTCGGACTAGGCAGTCTGGCGGTCGCTATGGCGGCCAAGGATACGTTCAGCAATTTCATTGCCGGGGTTATCATCATTACGGAAAAGCCATTCGCGCAGGGCGACTGGATTCAGACGTCTACCGTAGAAGGAGTGGTCGAGGACATCTCGTTCCGCAGCTCAAGAATCCGCACGTTCGCAGATACGCTCGTCACCGTTCCTAACGCTACGTTGGCTGATCAGGCGATTACGAACTTTAGCCGAATGGGCAAACGACGCATCACATTCACACTCGGCGTCGCGGTGGATACGGGGCGGGCAAGCCTGCTTCGTGCGGTAGAGCAGATTCGAGAGCATATTACTACCCATCCCGAGATTGCTCCAGGAACGATTATGATTCGGTTCACCGAGTTTCATGCGGACCAACTCGGCATTATGTGTTACTTTTTTACGCAGTCGACGGTGTGGGCGGAGCATTTGCGTGTGCGCGAGGAAATTAATTTTGCGATTATGGGCATTTTGGAGCAGGAAGGCGTTCGTCTCGCCATGCCGGCACAGCGGGTGTTTCTCGAAGCGAATGAGCAAGAATATTCGAAGACAGCCACCAGCTATGACTCGTGATCGAAGGAAACAGGTGTGACTCTAGGTTTCCACAAAGTCCTTTTGCCCACTATTCCCTTGATTCAGAAAAACACGAGCCCTATCGAATCACTCGGTAAAGCTCAATCGCTATTCACTTCAAGAGGCAGAACAAATCTTCCTATTCGTATACAAGAAACCTTAAGCATTGCCTTCAGTTGCTGAGTTTTCATTGCATAATCTGAACCATGGGGAGAGTGAGCAAAAGAGCTATTCGACGACTCTTGCCTTGCTCAGTCTGAGTCATAGGAAGAGTGGACATAAGGCTTCAACGAAATAGCATTCAGATACATTATACTTCCCTACAAAAAGAAACGGCCATGCCGTACTTAGTACGACATGCCGTTTCTCACGGCGGCTATCTATTTCACGGCATCCCTATAGTTCAGAGACACGCACGCTCATAGTTAGGCCAGCTATAAAATTATTGTCGGTTCATATGTTTTATTGCTCATAAATTTGGTACATGGTTGTTTCTTCGTCCGTGGCTCGGGCTGTATGATAAGCTTCCTGAATGGTCTTTTTGTTCTGGATGAGCTCGTAGCCAAAGCGCAGGGCGAACATGAGCGCCGCGTTGCCATCTGGATAATCATCCGGTCCGATATAGGTCTTGCAGCCGCATTCCAAAAAGGCCTGAGCCAACTCACCATTTCCCAGATCGCATCCGTTAGCCAATACAGTCCTGCCATCCAGCTTCGCAAAGCGCCGAATCTCAGCAGGGCCAAAGTCACCCCGCGGTTCCCCCTCTTCATAGACCGATTCTCCCAGCTCCGGCATGACGAACTGCCCCTCGTCGCCATGGAAATTGAGAATGATCAGATCTGTATCGGGAAAGATATCCTCGCCAGACAACACCGCGATGAAATCGCTCGGTCTCCCAATCCAATACATAAATACTCTCGCGCCAAAATATTCAAACGCAGCACGTATCGCTTGCGTATCCATATCACAATCTGGACCGCATATCAAAGCAACATTCATTTCAGGCTTACTCATTTTTTTCATCCTCCATATTCATATAGGCGTTATTTTGATTCAATCCTGCTCTAACTGCCTGTCATATGGAGGCGGTCGGGCCCGCCACGGAATAAAGCCGCGTTACAACGTAATTATTTTCATAGATGCATACTCCTCTCAATATCTATCATGAATCATTGAAGATACTATACCATCCGGCAAAAAAATTTCCAAATATTAAAATATTCTTAACGCTCGATTTTCAACCGATAAGCAGACCTATATTTCCAAATTGCTCCCCCTGCTTCATGCGATGGAAGGCTTGCACCGTGTCGTGCAAAGGATACATTCGATCAATAATTGGTTTAAGAGAATGCTGTTCCATAAAATCGAGCATTTGGGTAAATTCTTCAAGGCTGCCCATCGATGTGCCGATGATACTGATTTGGGGAAAAAAGAGCGCGCGCAAAGGGAGTTCAATTTGATCGCCTGAGCTTGCTCCAAAACTTACGATCCGGCCATTTGGCTTCAACACATCGAAATAGTTGGGAAAGGTGGCGGGCCCGATACTGTCAAGAATAAGGTCGGCTTTTTCACCGTGCAGACCTTCGTTCCAATCACCATGACTATCGAAGGCACGATCGGCCCCATATGTTCGCGCCGCTTCTCTCTTCTGTTCGCTGCGTGATGTCACCGTTACTGTGGCCCCTGCTGCTCTGGCCATCATCATCGCATAAGTGGCCACGCCGCTTCCAATGCCGGGTATGATGATATGTTCGCCTTTTTGTAATCGGCCTTTCGTGAACAAGGCCCGATAAGCAGTCAACGCGGCTAAAGGCAGCACTCCCGCTTCTTCCCATGATAGGTAAGTTGGTTTTTTCACTGCATTTTTAGCAGGAATAATGACATATTCGGCAAACGTGCCATCCGCAGGACTGCCCAAAATTTGCAGATTCTGCGGCACATCGTCAATCGACTCCCAATTTAGACTTGGGTGGATGATAACCTCACTGTTTACAGTCAGGTGCGCCACTCCTTCTCCAACCGCCTCGATAATACCTGCGCCGTCAGAACCTAGAATCAAGGGCGGATCGTTTTCCGTTCTTGCCTTCATAATAAACAGGTCGCGATGGTTCAACCCTGCTGTTTTCAATCTCACCTTCACTTCGCCAAAACCAGGGTTTTTAGAAGATACGTCTTCATATTTCAATCCCTCTATGCCACTCTTGCCAACATGCACGATAGCTTTCATCATGTTCCCTCCAAGTGCTTCATTTCGCAACCTTTTTAATTTGTTGTTTGAATTCGATTTTACACATCGATGATCATCAAGTAAAATGAACAAAATCGAATGCAGGTATCAATAATAACAATACCAAGAAGGGGACATCGATGTGGAAAGCGGAGATTTGAGAGTATTTCAAGCCGTTGCTCGTGAAGGCAGCATTACGAAAGCCGCTCAAGCCTTGAACTATGTGCAGTCCAATGTGACCAACCGAATTCAGCAGCTTGAATCTCAATTAGAAACACAGCTTTTTTATCGCACCAATCGGGGCATGAAGCTAACCGCCTCAGGTAAAAACTTATTGGATTATGCGGATAAAATATTGTATTTGTTAGACGAGGCTGAAAAATCCACACGCTTTGCAGAGTATCCCAAAGGGCCGCTTCGGTTAGGCGCGCTAGAAACGACGGCAGCCATTCACCTTCCCCATCTTATGGCGGGGTACCATAAAAAATTTCCCGAGGTCAATCTGTCGCTCATTACAGGAGACACGCACGCTTTGTTGCAGAAGGTTCTCCATTATGAACTGGACGGCGCTTTCGTATACGGGCCACTTGCCCATCCTGATATTGAACAGTTCGCTGCGTTCGAGGAGGAATTGGTGTTGGTGTCCGAACCGTGTGATTCCAGCCTGAAAGAATTATTAACCAGACCTTTGCTGTTTTTTAGCACAGGCTGCTCTCATCGGGCAAGAGCGGAACGCTTACTTCTGGAAGAAGGCATCAATAAAAATAATATTATGGAATTCGGCGCGTTAGAGGCGATTTTAGGGGGAGTCTCTGCCGGGTTGGGAGTATCATTACTGCCCAAATCGTCGATTGCCAGCCTGGAAAGCAGAGGGGACATTTGCTCTCGTCGCTTGCCTGAAGCGTATCGGGAAATAAACATTTTATTTGTTTATCGGCGGGATTTTTTCATGACGAATGCTTTTCAGACATTTATAGACTTTATGAAAGTGAAATGAATATGTTCTCTAATAAAACTGCCCAACATATAGGTTTGAGCAACGAAAGGACAGCCATTATGCTGTCCTTTTGTTCAATTGCACTGCCATTTTCGTCCCAAAAAGGAACCCGCTGCGGCAAAGATATGCAGTCTTATTTCTTGTGCTGCCTATTCTCCACTAGCCTGCCGCGCTTTTTTAATCTTTACTACCTGGCTCTGCGGGACGGAGGCATCGTGGTATACGACGAACGCCTTGTCGAAATGCTGCAAGTAATCAGCATTCTGCGACTTCGGCGAGAGAATAATCATCTTGCGGACAAGCTCTTGCTCGTACAGTTCGAACACTCTAGCCTTGCGGCTCTCATCGAGAGCGCTGTCGAATTCGTCGAGGACAATGTAGCCGGGGTTCGTCTCTATCGTCTTCAATAGGGCAAGGGCAAACAGCAGGGAGCTTAGCGATTCTTCGCCCCCAGAGACACCTTTGCCCACCTTGTTGCCGCGTCCTTTCAAGCTGACTTCTTCCAGTGGACCGCGATGTCCTTGCTTGCGCGCTCGGACATTCAAGAAGTATTTGATGTCCCCATGCTTCGATTCTTGATGATGCCAATCGACCTCGCCATCGAAGCCGAACATGTCCATGTAAGCAATGAATTTGGCATTGACACGATGCACCTCGTATTGAATGGAATTGAACAGCTTGTCTTCCAGTTCTTGAAGCTGCTCTTCCAACTGGTTCATGAGTGTCTTTGAATTTTGCACATCCTGGGCGCCACGTTCGTACGCTTCCCGCGTCCGTTCATAGTTTTCCATCGCATACTCGTTCACCTGCTCACTGCAAGCAACCTGTAATTGGATCACCGCCTGTTCACGTTCAGACCGCCAGGCCGTTCCGGTCTTATGTTCGCTATCGCCTTCCACAGCTTGTTCCATTTCCAGCTCCAGCTCTAACGTCACCTCATCCCACAAAAATGGAAGCCGCTCGTGCCATTGCTGCAGCTCTACCTGCATTTCTGCCCATTTCTGTTGGCTGACATCTCGCTCTTCGGAGCGGTTGCGATGCTGTCGCTCTGCCTGTTCCATCGATCCTTCCGTATCTTGAAGCAGGCTTCGCTTCTCCCGCGACCTGCGTTTTGAGCTTTCGATCGAGGTGTCCAGACGCTCCAACCGGTTCCCGATGTCTCTTCCTTCGCGGGTTAACTCTGCTTCCTCCCGCTGGAGCTCTGTCAGTTCCCGTCCTAACTGCTGAAGCCGCTCGATCTGCTCCCGCTCATGCTCGTATTGGTCATAGATTTCCGCATATTGTTGCAGCTGCTTACCTTGATGATCCAACCCAGCATGTCTTACGTTCAACTCCGCAATCTCCGCATCCGCTGCACTGCGACGCTCTTTGCATGCATCGCGTTCGGCTGTATATTGCGCTAGCTGCTTGGCTCTTAATTCCCGTTCGGCAGAATCGGCCAGGAGCGTCTCCGCCTGCTGTACCTGCAGCAGCACGGAACGAAATAACGCTAGCTGCTCCTTGACCCGCTCCCACTCACTCTCTTTATTTTCATATGCAAGCTGTTGCTTCACAATAGTCTCTTGCAGCCTCTGTACGCGGATCCGTACTCCTTTCGTATTGAGCAGCCATTGTTGCATTTCCTGAGGCCCGCGACGCGCATACCGTTCAACGAGCACCCCATCCTGCAGCTTCGTATCGCTCCCCCCTTGCGCTAACTCATGCAGCCACCACAGCGCCTTCATCGCGGCCGTATACATCTCATCACTCAATCCATTCTTTACTCGAATGCCGAACCCTTCGAGGCCTTCCAACGAGCGTTCCGGTACAACGGAAGGCAGCTCGACATGAATCAGGTCGTTAGGAGGTGCGAATGATTTGCTCTCGACAAATACACTGTATTTGACCGCTTCCAGCATGAATTCCTGGTCCAACGGAGCATGCTCGTCCATTTCCAACAGCTGCTGCAGCGTGTACACCTGTATTCCCTTCTGCCTGAACACGCGTACGGACTGCTCTTGGCGCTTCGACAGCGCCTGTTCCGCTTGTAGCGAAGCTGCTTCCTGCTTAAGCTGCTCCATATGCTGATACATCTGCCGCGTTTCGTCTTGAAGGACGAGATAGCGGGCGTCTAAGCTTTCAATTTGCAGTTGGACGAAATGGCTGTCGCCGAACTCCTGCAGGACATCGCGCGATTTCTTCTCCCCTTCCCGATCCTGCTCGATACGGGCGGACAAGCCGCCGATCTCCTCTTGCAGCTTATCCAATCGCTGCTGCAGCGAATTCCGCTCTTCCGTCAACTGCCGGATGGCAGACTGAACCCGCTCCAAGCGGTTCCGGGTATCTGTCAACAACAACTTCACTTCATCTGCCGCATGCGGTATCAGCTTGACTTGGTCGGCCAGCGCCTTCAAGCGGTCATTGAGCTCCGTCCGCTCTTGCTCACGCTCTTCAACGGCTGCCTTAACTTGTATGAGCCGCAGCTCGATCGTCTGCAGCTTCAGATCCCATTCCTGCCTCTCCGTCTGTCGAACCGCCTGTTCTTCTGCCAGCCGTTCCATGTCCATGAGCAGCAGCGCCTTGCGATCGCGAAGCTCCTCGATATCGATCTCCAGCTGTTCCATCTGGCCCTCGAACAGACGCTGTTCTTGTTGATAACGGCTCATGAGCACCGTGGAGGCGTGCACGAATACTTGCAGGCTCTCCAACCTTCTCTGATTACGGTCCAGCAGCCGATCGCGTTCCTTCTGCCATTTGTCTAACTCGAACTTATGATGGAACTGGTTCTGCTCTGCCTCTTGCAGCGACTTGGCCCCCTCGTGCAGTTGCTCCTTGGCAGCTTCCCAGTTGCGCTGCATGCGGTCGATCTGCGTCATCTCGCTGAAGATGCGGAATCGCTCCTCTGGTCTCATCGTCGCGAACTGATTCACATCCTGCTGGTACCAGATGAGATAGAATGAATCGGGATCCACCACATACTTGTGCTGCAGCTGATAGCGATACTCGCGCAAGCTGTTCGCACTGTCTCCCGACGTGAAGCGGGTTTCCCGCTCCCACTCCCCAGGCCGTTCCCCTTCGCGAATCCAATATTCTTTTTTAAGCGGATCGCCAGGCTTCTGCTCCAGATGCAAGGAGAACTGGATATATTGCGCTGCATCAATCGGCTTAGGACCAACATTGGCAAATACGAGTTGGATCTTGGCGTGCCACACTTGGTCCTGTTGGATGTTTTTTGAACGCAACCCTTCCAATTCTACTTTTGCCGATCCAAGCACTGCTCCCATACAGAACGTCAACGTTGATTTGCCGGAGCCGTTGGGTCCTGTAATGAGAATATGTTCCATCATTCCGGATAAATCCAAGCGTGTCGCCGGGTAATCTCGTACTCCAGAAATGCTGAGCTCCCAAGGAATCATAACGTGTCAGCGCCTCCCAGATTGTATCGTTTGAAAAATTTAAGCACTTCGTCCATATGCAGCTGCTGCGATTGGCTGAATTCCGCAAAGCGCTTCAAGTATGAATTGCCGAACATCCGGCTTCCGATGGCCGTTAGCTCGTAAGCCTCTTCTTCGGATACGCTCTCGAACTTCGTAATCGCGCCGATACGCATGAGCGCGCTAAGATTCACTTGCATTTTCCGCCGTATGTCCAATGTCTCATGACCGAACGCTTCGAGCAGTTGGGTGAACAGCGTGAATTCATTCTGCAATACGTCTTGATGATAGAAAATAAACATTAACAACGCCAAGCTCTCCGCAGACAACATATCCTTCGCCTGCCGCGCTGGCACGCGCATCAGCAAGATCGTCTGATCCCGGCGCTCGTCGTACACCAGTTGAAAATATCGCGCCACCGATTGGTTGACGCGGTCGATAAACTGATGAAAGGCGTCGATTTCTTCCGGCTTCAACTGCAGCAGGCGCATCACTTCGCGGCGCGGCAGCCCAAAGTTGTCGTTCCGCACAGTCGCCGAAGAAGAGAACATAATCTGCATGAACGCATGTTCTTCATCCGGACTCAGCACCGCCGTCAGTTGGGCCATTGCAGCCAATGGCCGGTGGTTGTCCACATAGCTGTCATTCGGTTCGAGTTGTTCGGATAATATATTGTCGGTCTGATTCATCGGCCCATTCCCACTCCTTCTTCTGCGTCATTTCTGCGTCACGTCCATCCTCTTCATCGGTGTCACGCGTCATCACGGCGTGCCGGTTCGATACGACCGCCGATACGGCCAGCAGGGCATTGATCGCATCCGCCCAGTGCTCTGATCCCGCTTCCAGTACGAGGGGTTCGATGCCCACCTGCCGCTTCTCCGCCAATACTCGCTCCACGTCTTCCGTGCGAATCATCGCCTTCGTCATTTGCCATTCGATATCGTCAAGATGTGTATTCAACTCAGTCTCCGTCCACTCCTGCGCATCCTGAAACATCTCTTCATCGTACTCCTCGATCGGTTCTGTGGATGGCGTGTAATTTTCCAAATATCGGATTGTGGATATCACTTGCGACTCCGGTATCGGAGAGGCGAACTTGACCGGCACCCACAATCCGTCCAACCGCTCGCCTTCATCCCGATTTTGTTCCATGAAGCTTAAAATTTCCGTACCATTCGGCAAGGCTGACTCCGGCTTCTTATGAAATGAATCGATCACATATTGCTTGAAGGCTTTCGGATCAATTTGCACGCCGACTTCCGTCTGCTGGATATGAGCGAATTTCAAAATTTTTTGCAGAGTAGACAGGCTGATCTGCGTCCCTTCGAGCATGACGTCGGTTCCCTTTTTGAACAACCGATTCCATTTCAAGCCCTCTTCGAACGTTTTAAGCTTATCCATCCGTTCATTGACGCGTTGATCCAATTGTCTCATCAGTTCGACAATAATCTGAACTTGAGGAAGAGCATGCCGATCTGCCAAAAATTCCAGCTGCCGCTCCTTCAGCTTGTCAACCGCTTCCTCCACATTCCGAATCATGCTGGCCAGACGGTTGCCGCCCGAAATGCCTTTGTCATCGTACGCTTCACTCAAGTCGGCATCCCGTGATGCCTGAAATAACGATCTCGCAATTTCATCCCGCATGTAATACGCCAAAGAATCGTTCGCAAGTCGAATCAATGTGTCCATCAGCCGCTTGCCAACGTCCATCATCAAGATGCGCCGCTTCGTGCGCACAATCCAGTTGTATTTTTCCAATATATTCAACAGACGATCGACCGACAGCGGCGGTTCTTCCCCGTAACGGTTCCGGTAGCGGTAATAAAGGGCATTGGCATCTTCAAGCGGCTGTTCAAGACCAAGCGCTTCTTCATGAATCAAATTGAGTAATTGCAGCATATGCAGCACTTTCAACGGTTCTTCAAAATATTCGCGCAGTTCATTCAATACGCCGGACAGCTTAATAATGTCACGGAGCGATTCTTTCAGCAGGGGCGTATCATTATCGATATCAAATATCGAGATTAGCCGCTGATCCATGTCTTCCACAGCTCCACCCCTCCAAGCAGTTCCTCTTGTTCCATTGGCTTCTCTTTATCTAACACTTCCTGCAATTCCCGCTCATAAGCTTCCCATGCTGTAAAAGCTTCCACCCGCTGTGTCAACGGATGGGACAAAATCCACTTGACAGCGATTCGAGAATGATGCGGAAGAAGCTCTCGCACATGTTCCGATATAATCCCGCCCGCGCGATCCGTATCGCACCAGACGAGCACTTGAACAATGGAGATCGAACTGGCCATAACATCCTTAATGAGCTTGCGATGACCGCTGCGCAGCTGACCATCCAGTCCGATGACCAGGCTGTCCGTATCAGATAGAAAATCCGGTTCCGCGCACATTCGGGTCAATATAGCGCGATTTTCCACGAGCCATACATTCCGGCAGGACGTGGAAAATGTCATGTCAAACACCGTCAGATCAGTTGTCGCATGCATATATCCTTGCGGATACTGAACGCCCAGGTTACTCCGCATGTCACCCGCGAACAGGATCGGCGTCACGGCACCGAGACTGACTAAGCCGATAAAATGAAGCGGCAGCTCCAGATCGCCCTCCAGCTTGTTCAGGAAGTCATCCTTGTCCCCATCGAATGCTTTCGAGCCCCCTATGTGGCCGTAGTAAGCCGCTCCGATCTGCTTCCAATCAAAGGCAGCCTGCTCCGTTCGCACCATGGCGAGCGCAAGCACGAATTCCACGTACCTGCTCAGCTTGCCATCTCTCCAACGGACGCCGAATGTCTCCGCAACCGGGGTCATGGCATGCTGCTTCCGTGCATCGGCAAGCGCATTATGCAATCTTTGGATGTACGCATGCAGACTTGCTAGGACTTCATCATGCCGCTCCTGCTGCTTCCGGGTTACCCCCTGCATTCCTGCCAGCTTGCCTAAGAGAAGTTCACATTGGCCATTCCAGACTTCAATCTGGTCAAGCATTGTCTCTTGCTCTAGCTGCTCTAGTTGTTGTTGAATATGGCAGAGGGCAAGTCCCATCACATAGAACGTCCGTCTCGTCGTCTTACCGTCGGCAGCATATTCTGTCTTACGGTAGATCCACCCCTCCTGCAGCCAGTCATTCAGCCGTTCCTCGGCTATGCTCGAAGCAGATGTGAGCAACTCCCGCTCTGTTTTCTTCACATGGGTGCTATGAAATATCGTCAGTATAGGCTGAATGTGCTCGTGTTCCACGGACACGGACTCTGGCGAGTCCTTCGGAATGAATCCAGTGAACATGCCCATCCGTTTATACGTCCTTGCCGAATGCTTCATCACATCGACGTCGAACGATCTGTCAGTTTTCTGTAAAAGTTGGAGCTCTTCGCTTTTCTTGACATAGTGTTGATTAATAAATGCGATCACTTGAGTTAGCTGATTCGTCGCTTCGTTCATCATAACCGCCCGTCCATTGGTAAGTGTTATTACGGACATTGTATCATATGCGTCGAAACAGGGCGGAACAGTACTTTCTGGGCGTTTGTACGCCAATAAGGCAATTTCATGAAATTACTACAGAACTAAGAGGTATTTTTCCTTTTTTACCGTATATATACATATAGTCATGTTCATATCCAGACAATTACAAAGGGAAAAGGAATGAGATGGGTGACACGCGCGCTTTACATGAAATTGATGGTGGTAAGTTGTACGTTGGCGCTCTTGAGCGCATGCGCTCCGGCACGCAAGCCAAGTGATGCGGAAGAGCCTTCAACTGAGTCACGCTCCCCTGACAAGGAAAAACAACCCGTAATCGGGAGTGTTCCTCAAAGCTAGGGAGTGTATTTCTCGAAAAAAATAAATCGCCTTGTCCTTTTTCAAAGGGGCAAGGCGATTATTTTAGTCCTAGGGCAGGGATAGACTGATCACATTTCTCCAAGCTGATATCCGTTGGAGTTTAAAAAATGTTGACAGAAGCAGCTGTATTCATTATATTAAATGCATGAGCATGCATATATAATTTCGTTTGAACATTTTGTACACCCTATATGAGCATGCCAAATCCAGATAGCATATAAAGAGGAGATAAGTCATGAAGGATTTATTTACCCCCTATGAAATGATGGAATTGAAACTGAAAAACCGTGTAGTTATGCCTCCGATGTGTCAATATTCAGTCAGCGACAAAGATGGGATCGCTACTGATTGGCATTATATGCATTATGTGAGCCGGGCTATCGGTGGAGCTGGGTTGATTATTATTGAAATGACCGATGTTGAGCCTGATGGCCGCATTTCTGATTTTGATCTTGGGATCTGGTCCGATGACCAAATTCCTGCGTTAGCTAGAATCGTTGAGGGTTGTCATGCTTATGGCGCCAAGGTGGGCATTCAAATTGCGCACGCAGGACGCAAGGCCGAAGATGCGGCGGTTCCTGTAGCGCCATCGGCAATTCCGTTTGACGCTAAGTCTAAAACGCCAAGAGAACTAACGACTGCAGAAGTAAAAGCAATGATCGAGAAATTCCGTCAAGGCGTAGCGCGAGCTGTCAAAGCGGGAGTTGATGTCATTGAGCTTCATGGTGCGCACGGTTATCTCATTCATCAGTTTCATTCACCGTTAACCAACCACAGAACGGATGAGTATGGACAAGATTTAACTCTGTTCGGTCAAGAAGTTATTCGCGCTGCCAAAAGCGAAATGCCGGCTGGGATGCCTCTAATTCTACGTATTTCTGCCAAGGAATATGTGGAGGGCGGATACGGAATTAACGAGAGTCTGGAGTTCAGCAAGGCCTATAAAGAAGCGGGAGCAGATATTTTCCATATTAGTACAGGCGGTGAAGGACCTATTGGGGTTGGACCCATCGCCACTAGCGAAAAACCAGGTTCCCATGCAGCTTATCAAGTGCCGTTAGCCAGAGCAATCAAGCAGAATCTGGATGTTCCAGTTATAGCGGTTGGAAGATTGGATGAACCGGCGCTTGCCGATGCGGTAATAGGCAATGAAGAGGCTGACCTTGTTGCGGTAGGACGGGGGATGTTGAGAAATCCTTACTGGGCGTTGGAGGCTGCCGTTCAACTTAATAAAGAGGCAGATATTCCTAAGCAGTATAAATTTGGATTTCCTAGAACGAAAAAATAAAGACTAAATATGATGACTCCTGTTAGGAGACCAGCATGATTAGCTTGAGCTGGTCTCTTTTTTACACCACATCGGTGTTGAGTTGGCAAAAGCTTGAATTCGGACAGCTGCGCCTCATTAATGTTATAATGCTAAAAGGATAATTAAGATTCATTACATTCATCAGTAGCTTACGCTCAGGAGAGGAATTATGAGATGGAGAATACTCTTAACAATGACCTTATTACTAATTGGTTGACTTTAACTCATATACAAATGAACGTAGCCAATGAATTGGAAGCGAATTTACAACAGAAGTATCAGTTGTCTTTAAAAGAATTTTATTTGCTTTTGTTTTTGTCGGAGGCTCCAGAGAAAAAATTGAAATTGCAACAGTTGGAGTCCATGGTTGGTTTAAGCCAGAGCGCCGTATCCAGACTTGTTAGCCGATTTGAAGCAAAGGGCTGCGGAGCTTTAAAAAGACTTGCCTGCGATGATGATCGCAGAAGTATTTATACTTCGTTGACACCGATAGGCCAAGACAAGCTCGACAGGGCACAAGAGACTTTTGAAGAAGTATTATTAGCGGTCTTTCCTGAGAAAGAAATAAAGCAACTGCTGCAACAAATGCTTCATGTCAAACAGGCCGAATCCGAGTAAAGCCCTCAGCGGCCATGAACATCCCGCTCTTCATAGCCACAGGCAACTTGCAGTCAGGGGTTCGAGCCCCCTTGGCTCCACCAATCACAAATACGGACACGCCTAATGGCGTGTTTTTTGTTTGGTGGAACCCCGAGAGGGTGAGAACCAGATTCACCACACTCGAATCTCCGGTTCGAAAACCCAGTCAAATCAAGGCTTTGCACGATTTTGACGGAAAGTTGGGCTTATAACTTATTTTATTTCACGAATCCATTCGTTAAAATGAAGGTGTCCGAACATTAATTCATGGCGCTGTAAAGATAAATATAAATCATATTAAGCTGGTGATTTTTTAAATACTTTTTGTGAATGGTGTTTTATATACAAACACCAGAAGGAGCACAATGAAGAAAATTGGCATATGTGCAGCGATTACCGGTTCTATGACCAGAAAAGAAACAATGCCAGGTCTTCCTGTTACCGTTGATGAAATTATCAATTGCGCTTATGAATGTTCCTGTGCAGGGGCTGCGATCGTTCATATCCATGTTCGCGACAAGGATGAAAGACCATCGCTGGAAGCTTCATTATACAAGGAAGTGTTGACCGGAATTCGTGAAAAAAGCGACATCCTGGTGTGCATTTCCACCTCAAATCACCTTGTTCGAGTATCGGATAAGGAACGGATCAGATTAATGGAATTACAACCGGATTTAGCCTCGCTAGAAGTGACTTCTCTCAAACGACCTGACGGTGGTATTAAAAACAACAAAAAATTTGTCATCGATATGCTTCAAGCAATGAAACAGTATGAAGTTAAGCCGGAATTTGAGATATTTAATCCTCCAATGTTTAAAGAATTCATGCGCTTGGTTGAGCTCGGTTATATTGAAGACAATGCTTATATCCAATTTGTCATTGGTTCAATCGGCGGGATGAAGCCTACCTATAAAAATATTCAATGGATTCTCGACTCTGATAAAAAGGGTTTCAATTGGTCTGCAGCCGGAATTGCAGGAATGCAGTTACCGGTTAATTTCATTTCCATCTTAAATGGCTGTGATGTAATTCGGACAGGGATGGAGGACAATCGTTATTTATTGAAAGGTATTCCGGTAAAAAACAATGTGGAATTTGTAGATCGATCTGCAACGATGATTCGCATGTTAGGGTGTGAAGTGGCTGATTCCTTTGCAATGGCAAAAATATTGGGAGTAAAGGATCGTAAGTATGATTAAAATTGCGCAACCACAGATTGGTCAAGAGGAGATAAATGCAGTAAGTGCTGTATTGAAAAGTGGGCAATTGGCAAGCGGAGAGAATGTCTTGCAGTTTCAACGAGCATTTTCAGAGTATCTGCGCCATGGATTTTGCATTGCTGTCTCTTCTGGTACAACAGCTTTGGAAATAGCACTCCGAGCACTTGGAATCAAAGAAGGAGATAAAATCATTACCACAGCGTACTCATTTATTGCGACAGCCAATGTGATTGTACATGCTGGAGGAATTCCACTTTTTGCGGATATTGATGAAACCACCTTGAACATCTCTGCCGATAGTATCGAACAGATTTTTCAAGAGCATGTAGGCGTAAAAGCTATCGTAATTGTTCATTTGTTCGGTCAAAGTTGTGATATGGATAAAATCACGGAAATTGCAAATCGGCACCGATTGCTGCTCATAGAAGATTGTGCGCAGGCACATGGAGCAGAATGGAAAGGGCGTAAATTGGGAACATTCGGGGATGCTGGCGCATTCAGTTTTTACCCGACAAAGAATATGACAACCGCAGAAGGCGGTATGGTTGTTATGAAGGATGAAAAGGCAGCCGGCTTCGCAAGTCAACTCATTCAGCATGGTATTAAAGGAAGGAATCAATTTGAATTCATTGGATACAATTATCGTCTGTCTGAGATTGCAGCGGCGATTGGTTTATGTCAACTAAAAAAGCTGGATCATTTCAATTCTGTTAGAAGAAAAAACGCAACGTATTATGATAAAAATATTGCGCATTGCAACATAATCAAGCCGCAAGAGGTTCGTGGGGTAAGGCATGTATATAATCAATACACATTGCGTATTTTGAATGGGAAAAGGGATGCATTTATTGCATATATGGAAAAGGAAGGGATAGGTACTTCCATTTATTATCCCTATTCGATTCCGGAGCAAGCCTGTTATAGATCGACTGATTTTTTAGAAAAAGAATATGATAAAAGACTAGAAGTTACAAACAGAATGAAACATGAAGTGGTCTCAATTCCTGTTCATCCAGGAGTAATGCAAGATGAAATAGAGCGAATTGTTACCGCGATCAATCATTTCGAAGTATAAGTAACCAATGTCAAATAATTGAACAGGCTGAAAAGCTCCTACGAATGGAGATGGCTAAAAAGTGATTCATGAAAGTGCGTATGTTAGCCAGAATTCAATTATAGGAAAAAAAGTCAGCATCGGTGAATTTTCCATCATCGGTGATCAAGTAAGTATTGGTGATGGAGTAACCATTTGCAGCCATACAAAGATTCATGCAAACACTTCCATAGGCAGCGGTACATGCATTGGAAGTTTTTGTTCTATTGGTGCCTTGCCAAATCTTAAAGGTTTTGATCAATCAATCGCATCCGGACTTATTATTGGTTCAAATAATATGATCAATGATCATACAGTCATTGCGAGGTCGAAAGATCCGGACGGCAATACAATCATTGGAAATAGCAATCATATTGGACACGGCGCATACCTGGGCCATGACGTGATAATAGGAAATTCAGCTACACTGTCTGCCCATGTACGGATTTCCGGGTACACCAAGATCGATGATTATGCCCATGTTGGTATGTCTGCGTTCACACATCAGTTTTCTAGCGTGGGCAAATATGTAATGATCGGTGCAATGGCTAAGGTGGTCAGGGATATCCCGCCTTATTTTCTGGTAGATGGCAATCCTGCGCTGATCAAAAAAGTAAACAAAGTCGGCTTGGAAAGACAAGGCTTTACTGCTGAACAGATCCATCAATTGGAGCGCATTCTAGATGCATTTGCTAAAAGCTCCTACCCTTCTTTAAATAATGAAGATCGAACGAAGCTGATGAGGCAATTTCAAGCATGTGAGTTGTTCTTAAAGTTGAGGCAATTTATTGATAATTCAAAAAGAGGGTGCTTAAGAATTGATGTATAGTGAGGCCTTTGAAAAGATTTTTCAACATTTAACATATAAGGACTGCGTGATTTCATTTTGTCATGACGACTACCGAAAGATTACCGGCGGTGCACAAAAATACGAAGTAGAACATCAAAAAATGATGAATGATCGCAACATTTCTAATGTTGCATTATTCACTGTCAGTAACCAAGATGTGCATACCATCGGATCTAATAATTTGCTTGTAGAAGTTGTGATTGATGGTGAAACAACGTGCTTTTTGGCGGCATGGCAAGTGGGGCATTGTTTTGGAAATCTTATTGCAGCAAACAAAATCAATCTCTTACGCATTTTTCTCAATAGTTTATTCGGTATGAATATAGCAATGATTGATGAGATCGTCAGCAGAATAAAAGAAAAAAAGGATATAGAGCTCCTTCATATCTTGCATGATTATTACTCCATTTGTAGAAATATTTATTTGTTTTATAATGATGAGGAATTTTGCGGTCCGGCACCCGTCGGTTCACCTCGTTGTGCAACCTGTCGTCACGGGGAGGGCCGCGAAGCGCAATATGACAGTATAAATGAGCTGTTTATCAAACATAAAGTAGTCGTCGTGGCACCTTCGGAAAATGGGAAACGGATATTTTTACGTATATTTCAGCATTTAGAGCAAAATGTTCGCGTTGTTTCCCATCAAAATATCATACCGTCGAAAAATATATCTACTTCCTATTCATTGGAAGATCGCAGAATAAGAGTCGCATATCCAGGCCATCCCCTCAGCAATAAGGGCTGGGATGCTTGGGTAAAGTTGAATGGAATTTCCAATAAATCAGATTATGAATTTTATCATTTTTTTTACGCTAATATAACGTTGCCTGAGACGATTTTTGTTGACACGAGTTTTCACAATGGTTCTACGCAGGATACAACGTCAAGGCTGATAGAACATGAGATTGACGTTGTACTTCTATGGTCAAACTGGTTTGGCACATATAATTACACCTATTACGAAAGTCTTGCGGCGAACTGTTTTGTTATCACATACAAAGACAGCGGAAATATTGCAGATCAGACAAAGCACTTTAAAAATGGACTCGTTTTGGATTCTGAACAAGAACTGGTTGCATTGTTTAACAATACGAAAAAACTAAAAGAGTGCATTGCTAGGCACAAAAATTCTGATGTGATTTACCGAGTGGTTGTAAATAACCAGCTGGCAGACGAACTTATGGATCAGAGACTTTTTTTAAGCTCAACCTAAAAACAACGGTTCATGTATCGAAATTCAAGAGTTTCCAGTGGTCTTTAAAAGACAGCAAGGCGCCTGCTATCCATCTTCCTGAGCGTGTATATTTCCTGAAAGTCTCATCTTTCTCCATATCACTCCCCTCCTGCACTCTACTATAAACCCAACTACTATACGTCAGAATCAAGCGGAGAAGTCATATAAATGACTAAAGGACAAACTCGTCTATTCATTCACAAAAAGAAGTATGCCTATTATCCGGTAACCGTCAGCAGCACGAAAATCGTGTTCGTCAGCCCGTGCGCGATCATGCCGGGAATGACTGATTTCGTGTTCTCATAAGTCCAAGCGAAAATCAGGCCTGCGACAAAACTGATTGCGAGTGTGTTGTAGGTCGGAATATGAGCCGCCATGAAGATGGCCGAACTTAAGAATGAAGCCCATCCCCTGCCGCAGCGCGTGCGCAACCAGCGGTACAGAAAGCCCCGGTAGAAAATTTCCTCATAGACGGGCGATACGATGCCTGCTGACACAACGGCAATCAGGACCGTGAATAGGGATATCTGGCTTTGAATACTCTCTGTTTTGCTATTTTCATAGCTTCCTCCAAAAAGGGACATCAGGTACAATATCAGCAGGCTCGCCGCGAGCAGAACGAAAGACCAAATGGCGATGGACATCAGGTATTTGCGGGGAAAGGAGCGGATGCCTACCTCAGCCCACCCCATCTTTTTGGGGAGCAAGGAGGCCGGAGGCAGACGCCTATACTCAGAAGAGGATTTGCTTAGACTGGAGAAAATCATGCTGCTGAAGTCGTTATCACTGCCTCTTAGCGACATTCAGAGCCTACTGGACGAGCTGTCGATCCGGCAAATTCTTAAAGCGCATCAGAAACTTTTGGAGAATCAGTTAGCTCAGCTTCAATAGAGCTTGAATAATACGACATCGCTGCTTCATTTCCATGAGCTTGAAGGAGAGTTCCACTGGGATACGCTGCTTCCGCTCGTGCAAAGATCCCAGCCGGGTCCGAAGCCGTGGCAGGCTTATTTTAATGATGAGGAGCTTCAGGTGCTGAAAGCCCGCCTCCCCAAGCTGGAAAATAATGACGAGATAACTCGGCAGTGGATTGGGCTCATCGTCCGTATTGAACGATGCATTCAAGAGGGCACCAGGCCGCAATCGGCAGAGGGCGCAGCGATTGCAGCGGAGATCGTTCGGCTCTCGGAGCTGACCTTTGCGGGAGACATAGCGCTGATGAATAAATTTTGGGAGCGGAAGGATCCCGCCTCGACAGATCAGGGCTTGGTTCCTATTCGTCAAGAGGTCATTCAATTTATCGAGGATTGTCTGACTCATTCATGAATTCCATCAGCATATAGCCGACTATTTAAAAAATAAGTTGATGCATGACAGCAATGCTGCCTAATGATAAAAATGCATGCACCGTCCGAGACGAATGCATGCGTTAGTTAATACGTTCTATCTACTCCCTTGTTATATCAAATTGATAGAACTCTCCCTTTTTATTAATAAAACCTCTAACGCTTGGCTCGCCGCTCTTTGTAAACGTAAACAGGTTAGCCGTTTCGCCTTTTCCCCGCGTTACGCTGTAACCCGTCAAATCAATGCCAAACACTTTCTTCACTTGTGGCTTGACGGAGGCTAGCACTTTAACGTTTTTGAATTTGCTGTATTTGTTATCGTTAATGCTTAATAAAGATCCAACCGAAGCCGAGGATATAAAGTAACTTGTTGGCGCACCCGTTTCTCCATCAATCCCTATCTGAATGTTTTTATCATCCTTGCTTAAAGGATCTAAACCCCCAAGAAGATTTATTCTTAATAAAGGTCAAATTACCTTCCGTTATTTTGAAGGATTTACTTGCATTCAACAACTGTAACAGCTTCCCAGCACCTTTTTTTACAGTTGGAGGCACTTTATCATACGAATAACTCAGCCGAATGACGTCTACCTTGTCATCCATCAGGATGACCGACACCTTTTTATTTCTTAAGGCTGTAAGTATCTCCCCATCTTTATAATAGGAGCGTTGCTCTGTATTAAAAGAAGCCGTTTGTGATGGATCAAGCTCCTGAAGAGCCTTTAAAGCCGCCTTCCTCAATATTTCATCCACTTCATCAGCTTTCAAAAAAAGCGTAACTCCATCGTTCTCGCCAGTTTCTTTATTTATCGTAGCCTGGTTATTATTCTCGCCCGACAAAAACAAGAGATCGTCTGGACCTTCATTTAAGATGTTTCAGCTTGCGGTTTAGTTTTGGTTGCAGGAAAAAAATCCTGTGACAAGCAGGTTCGGGGCAAGATGATTCCACGGCCGGATGCGGTTTGACCGCCAGCATGCCAAGCTCTCTTAACACGCGCACTGGGAAAGCCGATTCCAGCCAATCACGATACACTGCCAATCGCTTTTCTCCACTCTCCCACTCGTTCAGAATGGGTATCCTGCCGATAGGTGAGGTTACCTTTGAGTCACATGTGCCCGTTGCTTCCCAGATGATGCAGCAACATCACCGTAAGATAACATCGTCTAGCGACTGAGACATGCGGAAATCGGTAGATGCTGAGCGAAGGGAAGAGTGGGCGAAAGCGCGGAATGGATAAGGAGGACATCTCGACAGTGGTAAAATGTTCGATAACCTCTCCCGTGTCAACGATTAACAGGCACAAAATCTGGGAGCTGCGGGGGCTATGCTTGCCGTACAACGTTTTCCACTGTACTGAACCATTGGGAGAGTGGAGCTAGATAAAAGCGAACTACCTGTTGGATAAATGCAGACAAACAGCATGATGTTACTTTTCATTCCAATCACCATTCGATCCATTGGAAAATATACAGTCTACTGGCGTGTTTGCAGCGTAAGCTCGCCTTTCTATTGGAAATCGTCCAGTCAAAACCGGGATTTCCTCTGTACACAACCGTTCAAGCCGGATCCCACTGGATCTTTTCCAGTGGTTCTACATCTTGTCGCACTCAAATCGCCAAAACGCTGGACAGAATCCAATCCCTGCTCAGAGACGACACGGCAGAATGACTGACAACTTCCCTCATGTTGCAGTCCAGCGTGACGAAAGACACAAAAAAGGCATAAAAGTAAGACCTCAGTTCAGGGGAGCTGAACCAAGGTCTGGAAAGTAGAAAAGTAGATTCGAGCATGCTAACATGTTCGACTAGTCGAGATGCCAGCCAGCAGCAGGAGGTTTATTTATCCTTCAGCTTGAATAGGCCTTTCCTCCGCCGGCTTGAGCGGAGCCCGCTTGCGGATGGTGGCAGCGGCATCGCTATCGCGGATACGAAGCGCAACGCATAGACCTATAAGCAGGAAGCTTGCGGCGCCGAGCAGAGCCGCGCGGTAAGCCATCAGATTGGGCTCCATGCCTCCCGTGGCGTTCACCGTACTAGTGCCTGCTGCGGCAAGGATGCCGGACAGAATCGCCAAGCCTATTGCCGGCCCAAGCCTGTTCTGTACGGTGAACCAAGTGGAGGCGCGCCCCATCGAAGATGGGGGAATGTTGGCGAAGGCCGCGATCTGCACGGCGCCGACCGTATGCCCCAAGAAGATGCCGACACCGAACAGCAAGCTCCGAATAAGCCACGGGTTGGTGTCGGATCCGATCATGCTCAGCAGCACAAATATAGCAGCCGTGCACAATAGCCCTATGATGATGACACGTTTCGGTCCAAGCCTCGGATAAGTCCAAGGCACAAGCTGGGAAGCAAGCATAAGGCCCAGCGCCTCCGGGAAGGTGGTCAGGCCAGTGTCAAGCGCCGAGGCGTGCAAAGCATTCTGGTACATCAACGGGAACACGTAGAGCATGCCCAGCAAGCCCGCTGCAGCGAACATGGCGACGAGACCTGTCGTGCGGAACAGGCGGTCGCCTAACAGCCGCAGATCAAGCAGCGGCTGCTTCACGCGCAGCTCGACGGCGACAAGGGCGGATATGAGAATAAGGCCCATCACCCCCGTTGATAAGATCGCAGGGGAATTCCACCCTTGCATTGGACCTTGGCTCAGCGCATACATCATCATAGCCAAGCCAGGCGCCGATAGGAGGAGGCCTGGAAGATCCAAGCGTCCCGCCTCTGGCTCCTTATGCTCTTTCAAATACAGGATGCCGAACAGCAAAGCAGGAATCCCGATCGGCAGATTGACATAAAATATCCAGCGCCAAGAGAAATGTTCGACTAGAAGCCCGCTCACAATCGGCCCAACTGCAGGGGCAACCGCAATTGGGAGAATGAGGGCCCTGGATACCTTGGCCCGCTCCTGAGGAGGAAAGGTTCGGAACAGCATCGCTATTCCTACGGGAGTAAGCAAGCCGCCGCCGATGCCTTGCACAACCCGAAATACGGTCAGGGCTGTCAAATTATTGGCTAAGCCGCACAATGCCGAGGCTCCTGTGAACAGGGCAAGCGCAAGCAAAAAAGTGCGCTTCGTCCCCCATTTGTCGCCAAGCCAGCCCGCCACCGGCAGAACGATGGCGAGGCTTACTAAGTAGCCGACATTGAGCGCTCCCGATGCGGCCGGCGGAACTTGAAGTTCCTGGCTAATCGTCTGCAGCGCAACGTTCAGGACGGTGGCGTCCATGGCAACCACGAACATGGCTGCCACGTATACGATGCACACTACCTTTTTCGGATTCAACCAAGCCTTCATTACCTCTCTCCTTGAACAAGATCCGAAGAGCCGTATAGGCTGCGGGGCCGCAGATCCGTCCATTGCGAGTTGATGTAGTCCAAGCACACCTGGCGCATCTCCGGCCCCAGAACAGGGCTCCAGCCCTCTGGCACCATGGCGAAGGCAGGCCAAAGCGAATATTGTCCCTCGTCATTCATCAGCACCAGATAAGAGCCGTTCGCTTGCTCAAATGGATTAGTCATAGATTAGCTCCCTCCCATCAAGTCTTGTTGCCGCGCCGTTTGCAGACTTCAGCTTGGCCAAGAGGCTAGCCCCGATCTCGGCAAGCGGTCCAGGCTGACACAGGTCCTTATGCCGGCATGCGATATCATGCCGCTCGATCTGTCCGCCTATATAAGGAACCCACATCTCCGGTTCAATCGGATCGAACCAGTCCGGTATGATGGTCGAGCGGAAGAACAGCAGATCTCCCTCGAATCTTCGCGGAACATAAGCCCCTAAAAGACGAACCGAATTCTCATATGTTTCTTTCAAATTCATAATGGTAGCTTCATCAAGGCTTGCCAATGCGCTGCTGTCGCTGCGAAGAATCTCGATCGCGGTGGCGATATTGAGCGGAACGTCGCCAATGCTGTCCTTATCGTAGCCGCCCAAAGCAAGCAGCGCGGTCAGCGCCTCCTCCTCATCCGGTTCTCCGCGAATAGGCAGGTAATGGCTCGGGTAAGCGTCAAGCATGGCCAGAAAAGCGACCTCTTCTCCCTCTTCTTGCAGCTTTACGGCCATGGCATGCGCCACATTGCCCCCAAGAGACCAGCCTAGCAGCCGGTACGGACCGGTAGGTTGAATCGAGCGAATATGTTGAATATAATCTGCCGTCATCTCCTCAAGCGTCTTCGGAAGCTCCTCGGACTGGGCAATGCCGCGGGCCTGCAAGCCATAGATTGGATAATCCATGCCCAGATGCTTCATCAGCCCGGCATAGCACCAGCTTAGTCCGCCTGCAGGATGGACGCAGAACAGCGGCAGCTGAGCGCCGTGCGTTCTGAGCGGCAGCAGAACCTGCAGCGCGCTGTGCCCACCGCCCATATCGAGCCTTTCGGCGAGCCCGGCTGCGGTAGGAGCCTCGAAGAGAACGGCAATGCTCAGTTCCCTGCCCATCGCTTCGCGGATGCGGCTGATGAGGCGGACCGCAAGCAGCGAATGGCCGCCCAGCTCGAAGAAGCTGTCATCAATCCCCACGCGCCGCATCCCGAGCACTTCGGCGAACAAATCACATAGAACTTCCTCCTGCGGCGTTCTCGGGTTACGGCCGTCAAGCACCAAGGAGACATCAGGCGCCGGCAGCGCCTTGCGATCCAGCTTGCCATTCGGAGTGAGCGGCAAAGCATCCATGCCTATCATCGCAGACGGCACCATATAATCAGGCAAAATGGAGGCGGCATATCGGCGCAGCTCGGCCGGTTCAAGGCTTGCTTCCGCGGCGAACACCACATAAGCTGCCAGACGCTTGTCTCCCGGCTGATCCTCGCGCACCACGACCGCTGCCTGGGCCACCTCGGGATGCCGGGCAAGCACGGCTTCGATCTCGCCCGGTTCGATGCGGAAGCCTCGAATCTTCACCTGATGATCAGCTCGGCCCAGATAATCTAGTGAGCCGTCGGCGAGCCGCTTGGCCAAATCTCCGGTGCGGTACATTCTGGTGCCCGGCGGACCGAATGGATCGGCAACGAACCGCTCAGCCGTCAACCCCGGACGCCCCCAATAACCGCGGGCCAGCCCAGCGCCGGCGACATACATTTCCCCCGTCACTCCGGGCAGAGCAGGCTGCAGCGCATCATCCAGCACATACACTCGAAGATCTGGTATTGACCGGCCGATGAGGCTGTTGGCTCCCGGGGCAGCGCTGTGCTGGTGAAGCTCATTGTAGCTGACATGCACGGTTGTCTCGGTAATGCCGTACATGTTGATCAGTCTGGGAGCATGATCCGGATGGCGCTGATACCAGTCCTCCAGCCGGCCAAGCTCCAGCGCCTCGCCGCCGAAAATAACATACCGCAGGGAGAGCGTCTGCCCCAGCTCAGGTTGTTCCCGATCCGCTTGCATCAATTGATAGAAGGCGGACGGCGTCTGATTCAGGACGGTCACGCCCTCTTGCGAGAGCAAATGCAGGAACTCGCCCGGCGACCTGCTGATCGTATGCGGCACCACCACGAGACGGCCGCCATGCAGGAGCGGACCCCAGATTTCCCACACCGAAAAATCGAAGGCATAGGAATGAAACAATGTCCACACATCATCAGAGTCAAAGTGGAACCAATGCTCGGTAGCCGCAAACAGCCGCACCACGTTCTGATGAGGGATGAGCACTCCTTTAGGCCTGCCCGTAGATCCTGAAGTGTAGATGATATAGGCCGGACTAAGCGGAGACAGACGCCCCCTGCGTTCATGGTCGCTTGGGTTGGCTGGCGAATATTGCCGCAGCCGCTCCTCGACGCCAGACTCATCCAGCACAATACGCGGCAGACTTCCCGTATCAGGCAGCTTGGAAGATACCGGAGTGCTTGTCACCATACAGACCGGACCTGCGTCCTCCAGCATATAAGCGAGCCGTTCGACAGGATAATCCGGATCGAGTGGCAGGTAGGCAGCCCCTGCTTTCAGCACGGCCAGCACGCCGACAACCATTTCTATAGACCGCGGCAGCGCCAAAGCCACAATCTGCTCGGGACCTACTCCTTCTGCGATAAGCAGATGCGCGAGCCGATTCGCCCGGATGTTTAGCTCCTCATAGCTCAGGGAGTCTCCTTCATAGACGACAGATATAGCCTCAGGCGAACGGGCCGCCAGCGCCTCGAACAGCCCCGGAAGAGTACCTTGCTGCGTTGCGGTCGCAGGCGTGCTCCATTCCATCAGGATGCGGTGACGCTCTTCCGTTGTTAAAATATCAAGCTGTCCGATAGACTTACTCGGTTCAGTAGCAGCAGTCTCCAGTACGCGCAAATAACGAGCTGCCAACGCATCGGCTGTACTGCGCTTGAACAAATCCGCACTGTATTCCACAATTCCATCCAAGCCGTTAGGCGCGCCATTCGCATCGCGGCGCTCATTCAGCTCCACCGTCAGGTCGAACTTCGCCGTGCCCACGCTTTGAAGATGAAGGCTGGCTGCAACACCTGGCAGATTCAGCGCTGCATCCGGCGTATTTTGCAGCACCAGCATAATCTGGAAGAGCGGATGTCTGGCCCGGGATCGGACGGGGTTAAGCACTTCTACGAGACGCTCAAACGGCAAGTCCTGATGCTCGTACGCAGCCAGGCTAACCTCGCGGACCCTGGCAAGCAGTTCGCGGAAGCTTGGGTCGCCTGACGTGTCGGTGCGAAGCACCAACGTGTTGATGAAGAAGCCGACAAGACCGTCAAGCGCATCGTCGCTCCGTCCGGTTATCGGGCTGCCGATCGGAATATCGGTGCCAGCGCCAAGCCGTGTGAGAAGAACGGCCAGTGCGGCTTGCAGCACCATGAATAGGCTCACCTTGCTGTCACGGGCAAGCTCTAATAACTGGCCGTGCAGTTGCCTGCTAATCTGGAAATGGATGGTGCCGCCTTGGTAGCTAGCTGCCGTTGGCCTCGGATAATCAGTCGGCAGATCCAATTGCTCCGGCAGGCCCTTAAGCGTCCGCGTCCAGAAATCGAGCTGGCGGGCAATAAGACTATCAGGATCGCCAGCGCTTCCCAGAAGGCGCTCCTGCCAGATCGCATAGTCCGCATATTGCACCGGCAGCAGCGGCCATACAGGAAGCTCGTCCCGGCAGCGTGCCGCATAGGCAGCGGACAGATCGCGGGATAACGGGGTCAATGACCACCCGTCCCCGGCAATATGGTGCAGCAGCAGCAGCAGCACATGCTCGTTCGGAGCAAGCACGAACAGTTGGGCCCGCAGCGAAGGCTCAGCCGATAGCTGAAAGCTGTAACGCACGGCTTCCGCAAGCCGTTCCGGCAGTTCCGCCTCGCTGGCCTCCGTCAGGATCAGCTCAGGCTGTGCTTCTCCAGCATCCAGAATAAGCTGGCGCGATGTACCTTGCGTATCGGGAAACACCGTACGCAGCGTCTCATGCCGGTTCGCCACATCACCGAGAGCCGCCTCCAGCGCCTGCAAATCCAGTTCTCCGGACAAACGGGCTACAAGCGGAATATTATAGGTCGGGCTGGGCCCTTCCAGACGATACAGGAACCATAAACGCCGTTGGGCGAAGGACAACGGAACGCTCTCAGGCCGCACGGCCGGTCGTATAGCCGGTCTGGCCTCCTGCGCATAGTCGATCCGTTTGACAAGTTCCGCAACCGTAGGCGCCTCGAAAAGACTGCCGATGTTTAGTTCGACGCCAAATGCCTCACGGATGCGAACCATTACCCGCCCGGCAAGCAAGGAATGACCGCCCAGCGCGAAGAAGTCGTCATCGATGCCGACACGGGACAGGCCAAGCACTTCGGCGAATAGAGCGCATAGAATCTCCTCCTGCGGTGTCCGAGGGCCGCGTCCCGCAGCCGTCATGCCGAGATCAGGCGCTGGCAATGCCTTGCGATCAATCTTTTTGTTCGGCGTCAAAGGCATGGCATCAAGCGTGACGACAGCGGATGGGACCATAAAATCAGGCAGCTTGCCGGTAACATAACGGCGCAGTCCGGCCGGATCGATTCCTGATGAGGATACCGGAACCACATAAGCGACCAAACGCCGCTCCGCTGGCTGATCCTCCCGGACCATCACCGTCGCTTGAGCAACGTCAGCGTGCTGGACGATCAGAGCCTCGATTTCGCCCGCTTCGATCCGAAAGCCGCGCAGCTTAATCTGATGATCGGCGCGTCCCAAGTAATCGATGGAGCCGTCCGCCAACCATCTCACGAGATCGCCTGTGCGGTACATCCGGGTGCCCGGCGGACCGAACGGATCCGCCACGAACCGCTCCGCCGTCAGATCCGGCCGCCCCAAGTAGCCACGGGCCAAGCCGGCGCCAGCAATATATAGTTCCCCCGCCACTCCCGGCGGAACAGGCTCCAGCGCTGCATCCAGAACATATAGCCTCGTGTTCCAGATCGGACCTCCAATAGACGGCTTACCCGTGCGCTCATTACCCAGCAGTGCAGCTGTCGAATAAATGGTCGTTTCCGTCGGGCCATATTGGTTGTTGACTTGGCAATTCAGATCTTGCAGGGCAATCTTAAGTCCGATCGGGAGCGCCTCGCCCCCGGTTATAATCGTAAGCCCGTCGAACTTGTCAGGATTGCTGGCAGCAAGCGCCTGCCATAGTGTCGGGGTCGCCTGCATAATGGTAGCTCCTGTGTCCTTGATTCTCTGCGCCAGAGCAGACGGATCCAGAATCGTATCCTTCCGGGCGATATCTATGCTGGCTCCGGTCGTGAGAGGCAGCAGCACCTCCATGACAGAAATATCAAATGAGATCGTCGTAACAGACAGCAGCCGATCCTGCCCATCAAGCGCAAACCGATCCCGCATTGCAAAAAGCAGGTTGGTCAGACCTTCAAATGTGAGCAATACCCCCTTAGGTCTGCCAGTCGAACCGGAAGTGTATATCACATAAGAAGGGTGAAGCGGCGACAAGCGGCCTATACGGTCAGCATCATTAGGATTATGCTTAGCATGCTGCCCAAGTCTGTCAATGGTTGCAGGCTCATCAAGCACGAGCTTAGGAGCCGCACCGGAATCCGGCAGTCTGGAGACAACCTCCGTGACCGTTATGAGGCACATCGGTCCGGCGTCTTCCAGCATATAAGCAATCCGATCGGACGGATAATCCGGGTCGATCGGCAAATATGCCGCTCCCGTCTTGTGCACCGCCAGTATGGCGACGACCATCTCTACCGACCGCGGCAGCGCCAGAGCCACAATCCCCTCTGGACCGGCACCGTGCGCAATCAGCAGATGCGCAAGCTGGTTAGCACGCGCGTTCAACTCGGCATAACGTAGTATTGCATCATCAAAGACAACCGCAACCGCATCAGGGGTGCGGGCAACCTGCTCCTCGAACAATCCCGGTACGCTCGTCTGCGGCAGATTATGCGCGGTGTCATTCCACTCGCTCAACACCTGACGGCGTTCTTCGGGCAGAAGCAGTTCCAGCCGCCCGATAGGCTGGTCGGGGGCAGCAGCGGCAATCTTGTCCAGCAAATGCAGAAAGCGCCGCTGATGCAGCATCAACTCGCTTGCGCTGTAAATCGCAGGGTTCGCATCAAAGTCGATACGAAGTCCGCTGACGTCGGAGTTGCAGTACACGTTAATCGTCAGATCATCCACAGGCCCTGCCGACAGGTTGCGTGTCCTTCCCCGATAGCCGGCAAAGCTCAGATCCTCGACAAACGGCATCACATTAATGAGAGGGCCGAACAATCTCCGGTTGTCCCCTAGCAATTTCAGGTCGCGACGCAGATCCTGATGACGATAGTTCTGGTGCCGTCTTATATCGCGGATTTCCCGGGACACCTGCTGCAGCAGCTCGCCCAGACTCATATCCGGCCGGACCTCCACACGCAGAGGCAGCAAATTCATGACCATGCCGGGAACGCGCAGCGCTGCGGAGCCCAGCCGGCACATCACGGGCAAGCCGAGTATGACGTCGTCTGCGCCGGTCAGCCGATGTACGTAGACGGCGGCAGCCGCAATCAAGACATCCGGCCAGCTTGTCCCCGACCCGCTTGCAGCCGCCTGCCAACCGTTCATGACGGGTGACGGCAGCTGCGCGGATCGGCGCAAAAAGCTGCGCGATGTCCGCTGCGCACGCTCGCCCAGACTGACCGCTTCGGGTTCATCGGCGAAGCGCGCCAACCAGAATTGACGATCCTGCTCCAGCCGCTCTGATGCGCGATAAGCTGCATCTTCCTGCAGGATGGAGCGCAAAGAACCAAATGCCTCCTCACCGATCGGCAGATCGTAGGCAAGCGCCGTATAAATCTGAGCGACCCTTCGTGCCAGAAGCGAGAAGCCATAGCCATCGATTACAATATGATGAATGCGCTGGTACCAATAGAAACGATCGGGTGCGAGCTTGAATAAAGCTTCCGTAAACAGCGGGCCGCTGAGCAGGTCGACAGGCTGGGCCAAATCATGCTTCATCCATGCTTCTGCCGCTTCGTGCGGGTCCTCTCGCCCGCTGACATCTATGATATGCAGCGGCCAGCCGGAAGACGGGACGATAGTCTGCCAAGGCCCGTCCCGATCCTCTCCGAAGCAGACATGCAGCGCTTCCGCCTCCGTCACGGCCCGGCGCAAAGCAGTCTCGAAGCGTTCTGGATCAACAGGTCCATGGATTTCTACACATTCACCGGTATTGAATATCGGGTTGTCTGGATCAAGCTGCTGCGCGAACCAAATACCGGACTGCGCTCCCGACAGAGACCAACGGACCCTCTCCTGATCAGGCATGATAGTGACCTCCTTCTATACAGTAAAATAATCATAGTTGGGCAAGGTTTTGCTCAGCCTTGAAGATAACAGCTTCCACCAGTCAGCCAATGTAGGCTGCTCGGCCAGTTCCACGAAGCTCACCGCGGCCCCGCTGCGGCGCCACCGCTCCACCAGGCTCATAATCCGGATGGAATCCAGTCCCCACAACATAATCAGGTTGTCATTATCCGCAATCTTGGATGGCTGTTCCTGCAGAAGTCCTGCCACTTCCTCACGCACGGATTGCTGCGTCAACGGCCAGCGATCAGCCTCAGGCGCAGCTTGAGGTGTAGATTCAAATTCAGATGCAATTTTAGACGCTGCTTCAGGCGTTGCAGCCTGCGAATACCCCAGTTCATCAACGAGACGCTGCGTCGTTATCGTGACCGCGCACCGTTCGGCCGCATAAGTGAGAGCCATCCGATGCTTCTCCGCAGAAAAATCAGCTACCGCATCGGCGATGAAGAAGGGCTGCACATCCTGCATGAATGCTTCGCATGAGGTTAGCAGGCATCCAATATGGGCGTAAATACCGCATACCATCAGCTGATCCCGGCCGCGCTGCCGCATCATGTCCAGCAGATCGGTCTTCTGAAATGCGCTGTAACGCCACTTGGTCATCACAATATCGTGCTCGCTGGGAGCAACCTCTTCCACAAACTTTTTCTGATAAGGCCCATCGTCAATGCCCGGACCCCAGAAATCCTGCAGCAATCCGCGCTGCTCGGGGTTCTGTCCGCCAGGCTGCGCCGAGTACACAACAGGTATTCCGAGATCAGCGCAATGAACACGGAGCTTCCGGATGTTCGCCAGCAGATCTACGACAGGCGATTCGTCAACATTGAAGGCGTCGAGGAAGTATTGCTGCATATCATGAATAAGAAGAACGGCACGTCTTGGATCAGGTGTCCAAGCCACCTTGTTCGCCGGCAGATCGGACTCCACAGGCATCGGATAAGGAAGAATGGATGGAAGAGCCATAATATCTCCTCTTTTCAGCATTATTTTGGTACGTTAGCTAGAGACTTCTGCTTCTTGGCAATGAGTTCGCGCAGTGTCTTTTTACTCACCTTGCCTACCCCTGTCTGGGGGAACGAATCCACGAACTCCACCCGATCAGGGATTTTGTAAGCCGCTAGCCCGCGTTCTCTAAGAAAGGCTTTGAGCTCAGCATCTGTCAGCGACGAGGAATGATAAGGAACAACGAATGCGCACGTGCGCTCGCCGAGGAACTCGTCCGGCATCGCTACCACCGCTGCATCGTGCACCCCGGGATGAGCGAGGAGGTGATTCTCTACCTCCTCAGCCGCCACCTTGTCTCCGCCGCGGTTAATTTGGTCTTTATCGCGGCCCTCAATGACCAGATAACCAGCTGTGGTCAATCTGGCGAGGTCGCCTGTACGGTAAAATCCATCTGTCGTGAACGCCTTGGCATTATGCTTCTCGGCCTTGTAATAGCCGCGAATGGTATAAGGCCCGCGTGTCAGCAGATGTCCCACTTCGCCGGAGGCGACTTCACAATCATCATCGTCCACCAACCGGACTTCATCATATGGCGACATCGGTCTGCCTTGCGTGTTCACAATAATCTCTTCCGGATCATCCAGTCTGGTGTAATTGACCAGCCCTTCCGCCATCCCGTAAACCTGCTGCAGGGTGCAGCCCATCGCCGCGCTTACCCGCTTGGCCGCCTCCGCGCTGAACTTGGCTCCGCCGACCTGCAGCACCTGAAGATGGGACAGGTCGTAACGGCGAGATGCCGCCGCGTCGAGCCAGATCAATGCCAGCGGCGGCACTACGGCCGTAATCGTGACGCGCTCCTTCGCGATGAGAGGGAACGCCTCGTCCGGGCTTGCTCCGCGCGCAAGAACGACTCTGCCGCCGGCATATAGCGTCCCGAGCACGCCAGGCGAGCTAAGCGGGTAGTTGTGGGCTACAGGGAGCACCGCCAAATATGAGCTATTCTCATTCAAGGAGCAGATCTCCGCGCTTACCCGCAAGCTGTAAATGTAGTCATCGTGCGTCCGGGGAATCAGCTTCGGGAGCCCAGTCGTCCCGCCAGACAGCTGGAGAAAAGCGACATCGCCAGGGCTTGGCCCCTCCATTCCGCTTACGGGGTCGGCATACAAGTTGCCCAGCGCCGCAAACTTCCCCGGGTCTCCCGCCACAATGACGTGACGCAAGGCTGGAGCAGCCTCCTTCACCTGTTCAGCAAGCTCCCGGTAATCAAATCCCGACTCTGTATCAGGGATAATGTAAGCCACCGCTTCGGTGAACTCGCATAAATAGGCGATCTCGCTCTTGCGGTGCACCGGCAGGGAGAAGACAGGCAGCGCTCCTAAGCGGAACAGCGCAAAGATAGCTTCAAAGAATTGCGGGATATTGGGCAACTGGACAATAACCCGATCCTGCGGCTGAATTCCCAATTTGCGGAATCCGGCAGCGAGACGGTCTGCTCTGGCGTCAAGCTCCGCATAGCTCATCCGCTGATCGCCGCTGACGATGGCAATGCGCTCCCCGTGAGCCGCGGCGCGCAGCCGCAGCATGTCACCGAATGTCTCTCCCCGCCAACATCCTTCCTTGCGATAGCGATCGGCCAATTCCTTAGGCCATGTTGGGCATCCTGGCAGCATTAATCATCCCTCCCGCGTCATCGATAGTTGTTGTTGATTCAGCCCCATGGCAAGCAACAGCGTGCGGAACTTGGCTGAAGTCTCTGCAAGCTCGGCAGCCGCGTTCGAACCAGCAACGATTCCCGCTCCAGCGAATAGACGCAGCGACCGTCCTTCCGCCTCTGCACAGCGAATCGTGACGGCCCACTCTCCGTCGCCATTCGCATCGCACCAGCCGACCGTTCCCGTATAGAACTCCCGATCGAATGGCTCAATCTCATGAATAACGTCGCGGGCCAGATCCGTAGGCGTTCCACAGATGGCAGGCGTCGGATGCAGCGCCATTGCGAGCTCAAGCGATGAGACCGAGACATCGGCAAGCTCCCCGGTTATTTCGGTGGAGAGATGCCACATCGTCTTCGTCTGCACAAGCGATGGTCCAGTGGGAACATCTAATTTTTTGCAATATGGACGAAGCGCGGCCACGACAGCATCGATGACCACTTCATGCTCATATCTGTCCTTAGCGGAGGCCAGCAGTGCAGCCGCCCGCCGCTTATCCTCGATGGGATCATCGCTGCGGGCCGCGGAGCCTGCCAACGGATTGGCTTTAATCTGCAATCCTGTCTTCGTGACGAGCAGCTCCGGGCTGGCTCCAATGAGCGTTCGGGGCCCTTCGTGCGCATCCGCTGCGCATTCCTCTCTCTCTGCCGCCAGATTGACGGCAAAGGTATAACCATGGGTATTGTGATAGGCCAAATTGCGCAGCAGCTGATGGACATCGACAGCTTGCGGCGACGTAATGTGCAGCGTTCTTGACAGCACCACCTTCTGAAGCGCGCCTGCGCTAAAACGAGCCAACACTTGGTTCACGCCATCCTCATATTTTTCCGGCTCCGGAATCGCACGCATCTCACATGCTGACGCTACTGGCTGTTCCATCTGAATGCCCGGCTCGAAGCTCAGAGGCCCTGCCCACTGGATAGCGTTCGGCACGATAAGCTGTGCAGGCTTCGTAACATCAAAAGGAATCGCTCCTGCAACAACCGGCACCTCATGCCCGGCTTGTCTAGCCGCGGCCAGAAGGTCGGCAACGCGGCGCGTCAGGCTAATCCCTTCATCCTGCTCTTGAGCGTGCCACCGCGCCCATTGTCCCTGTGCCAGCAGGGTCCGTCTTGGTGAAGAGAAAAAGAAGGACGATCCCGTCCGATATTGTTCCAGCAGCTGTGTGGCAGACGCTGCAGGAGCAGCATCACACTTCAACATTTCTACCATCTCCCTTCTATGTATCAACATCCCAAAGTTGCACCGCCGTCGACGCACAAGTCATGCATCGTAATATGCCGCGCCCGGTCGGATACGAGAAAGACCACTGCATCGGTAATATCGGAGGGCATGGCCAGCTTCCCAAGCGGTATTCCCAAGCGGAACGCCTCCGGCGAGCCTGCGATGACAGCCTGAGCTCCGTCCTCACTGCTCCATAGCGCCCGCTGCATAGCCGTGTCCGTGGAGCCAGGCGACACGATGTTGCAGCGGATATTGTGCCGGGCGTACTCTAGCCCCAGACATTTGGTGAACATAGTAGCCGCAGCCTTCGAAGCCGCATAAGCCGACATCTGCGCGCGCGGCACCCCGGAAGCATTCGATCCCACGGTCACGATCGAACCTGAATTGCGGAGCGCCATGCGCCTTACTATAGAACGGGACACATAGAACACGCCGTTGACGTTAACGGCGAAGGTCGCCTTCCAATCCTCATCGCTGAGCGATTCGATGGGCCCTGTTCGCAGCAGACCAGCCACATTGACAACAATTTCAATGGGACCCAGTTCACGTTCGATCCGTTCCACCACTTCATCAACGGCAGAGCTGTCACCCACGTCTGCCGGGTATGCCACAGCATGGAGACTGCTGGCACTTAGGTCAGCGACGACACCGCTAAGGCCAGCGGCATTCCGATCCACTGCCGCAACGATGGCCCCAAGCCCGGCAAGTGCCTGTGCCACCGCTTCCCCAATGCCTTGAGCAGCGCCTGTGACCAAAGCGACTTTTCCCCTGATTCCTGCACTATCCACCTTTTCAACCCCTCTTTATTTCTCTGGATTTAAAGCAAATCGCAAGGCTCGGCTGATCAGAATCGGCAGCACCGATACATGGCCTTCATCTTCAAATTCTTTGTATACTGCTCCCACTCCATGACTAGAGAGAACGGATAGGCGTTCCGAGAGCTCCCTTGCGCTGTCGCAATTGCGGGAGACGTGACTTTTCTCCAGCTCTCCTACACCAAGCAGCAGTTGAACGTTGACAGGCTCCTCCTTCACGCGGGCTGTAAATTTCTGTTCCTGTTCAAGCAAATATTGCTTGTTCCAATGGATGGATGGACTGCCTGCGATATAGTACTGAAATGCGCCCGGCTTAGTAAACAACGCATACAACGTGAACAGACCGCCGAGAGAATGCCCAAAAATCGTCTGCCGATTGCGGTCGATCTGGAACTCGCTTTCTATCTGCGGCTTCAGCTCCTCCTCGATGAATTGGAGGAACGCCGCTGCTCCGCCTTGCTCAGGCAGAGCTGTGCCGTCGGACTTGTGGCGGTATTCGGTAGTTGGAACTGGCGTGTAATCGTAAAAGCGATCCGGCGCATACGGACCATCCGTCTCATAGCCGATGCCTACAATTATCGCAGGCATCACTCCCGTCTTATCCGGCCGGCGGCACTGCAGGCGCACCGCCTCCGCCATCGTTCCGAAGACGGAATTACCATCTAGCAAATAGATGATCGGATAGCCTGAGGGAGGAGGCGCTCCCTCAGGCTGCGCCACTATAAGCCGATACATGCGGTTCTCTGCACGCGAACGCATCATCCATTGCTCCGCACGGGGAATGTCGACCCTGCGGCGCGAGATATGATTGAGTGTAGTTATGTTCGGTTTCATCTAATCCCCCCGTTTATTGGGCCAGCAGCCGAATTGTATCGTCAATAATTTTCTCGTAAGCGATCAGGCCGCTGCCAAGCCAATATTTATTGCTAACTTCATACACATGGCCTTGCTTGGCGGCGGGCATGTTTTTCCAGATAGGACTTTCGATCATCTCTTTCATGCGCTCAGTCCCTTGATCGTAGGCATTAATGACAAAAATATAGTCTGCGTCCAATTCCGGAAGTATCTCCATGGACATATTGGCGCTGTTCTCATTTTCCACGAGCTTGGACATGCCGAGCCCCAGATCCTGATGCACAACATAACCGCACAAGTATTTGCCGCCCATAAGGCTGACGCCTTTGGTTGCGAAGCGAATAATCGCCACCTTTTTTTCTCCAACCGCTTTGTTCAGCTTTTCCTTGGCATCATTCACTTTTTGCTGATAAGCCTGCAGCGCATTGTCGGCTTCAGCAGATTTGCCGAGCAGCTCCCCGATTGTGGCGAGCGACTTCTCAATATTTCCGGAAGCGCTTTTGAACACATAGGTTGGCGCAATCTTGGAGTAGTTCTCATAGTTGCCATTTTGGGCATAGGTCTCAGTGTGCAGAATAATCAGATCGGGATTATAGGTCATTAACACCTCCGGCGAGGGCAGTCCTCCCGAGAGGTCAAGCTTCGGCACATCCTTCAATTCCTCTTGCAGATAGTCGTGTCCCCTATTGCCGTTGGACCATTGAGCTACTGGCTTTACGCCCAGCTTGAGCAGAGAGTCCTCCAGATTGGGAGCGAAAATGTTCTTTGGTTCAGCAGGAATTTTGATTTCATGGCCAAGCTCGTCTGTTACAGTTACCGTCCGCTCACCGGATGTTTCCGCGCTTTGTTCCCCCGCTGCGGACACTTCAGAGGTTGTTGCAGTTGAACCTTGCTGTCCAGACGATGTGGCGCTGCTCTCCACCTTGGAGCCGCAGGCCGTCAGCAAGCTTACGATAAGAACACAGCATAGCAATGCTGAAATTCGGGCTGTAAAGCCAGACTTTAAATTAACGCGACGTTCTAACACGGTATATCTCCTCCTGTGATAATAATTCTCAATTGGCTTGAGTATAAATCATGTGGCGAAGGATTCACCATAGCCGTTATCCAGAAAACCATTTGGACAATTTCCTGTAAACAGAAGCAGCGCTTCATCCAGCATCCGCATGATGGCAACTGCCGAATATTCGAACCACGGATCGGAGGTAATGGGGTATACATGTCTGTTTTTTACTGCTTTCAGCTGACGCCACTCGGCTGAATGCTGCAGCGCCAGCCAGTATGCCCGGGATGATGCCTCAGGGCACACCAATACAAGAATCCTGTCGGGGCTAAGCTCTGCCACTTGCTCCAATGTCAGCTGCAGGCTGCAGGACGTGTCTCTCCGGCACGCTGCCTCGAGCTTCAGGTCTTGGTAGAGCACGTCCTCTAACCCGCGGTTCCCATAGATATGGATGCTATGTCCATAGATGCGCAAGGCTAACATTTTGTCCTGTCCCAGCACTTCGTCAATCTGCGTCCGAGCAGACTGAACCCTCTGTTCATATCGTTGTATCCATTGCTCCGCCTTATCTTCCCTATCCAAAAATCGGGCAATTATCCGCAGCTGGTCTCGCCAACCGGCGTCCGTCGGAACAATGAGAGAAGGCGCAATGTCCATCAATTTTTTCTTATCGAGAGGGTACAGCTGAGCGGTTCCGATAATGGCATCGGGACGAGCCTGAACCAGCCTGTTCAGATTCACTTCGAATGTCCAATTGGTATAGGGATCGGTAAGCTTCAGATGGGACTTAATCTCCGTACGATAGGCATTATAGTAATAGGGCGTCCACTTCGGATCTAGCGGCGCTGCCGTCGGCATGACATCCAGAGCAAGCAGCTGTCCTGTAACCGAAGAGGAGCACGCGGCTATGCGCCGCCTGGAGTTCTTCACAAAATCAGACGGGGACACACCAACCTCCTTCTTGAATTTGCGGCTAAAGTAAAACTCGTCCTTATATCCCACCTTCAAGGCGATATCCCGCAGTCGCTCTCCGGATTCTGCCAAATAACGTTTGGCGCGATTGATGCGCAGATCCGTCAAGTAATCCATGGCGCTTTGCCCATATGTTTTCTTGAAGAGATCGACAAAATATTTGGGACTGATATTCGCCATCTGGGCCAGCTGTCCAATACAAAGCGGTTCGTTATAATGCTGATCCATGAATTCTCTGATCTCCATCAAGTTCGTTTTTCGATTCCGGCCCGGCGTGAACAAGCTATTGTCTGTCTGCAGCTCTTCTTTTGAAAGCACGAGGAACCTCCTTTTGGTTATAAACCATGAGCAGCTTATGAAATCCATGATTTATTATATGAAAATGATAATCATTATCAATTAATAAACTAACATATGACTCCCCTCTAGTCAATCAAATTCTGGAAAAACCGTGGCATAAAAAGTATGCTCAGCAATGTTTTAAAGACATAAAAATAAGCCCCCAGGCCATTCCTAAGAAACTTGATGCAGAAGTCAAAGTAGTAAAATAAGAAAAGTAGTAAAACACATAAAATAAGACCTCAGTTCAACTTAACTGAACCAAGGTCTTCATACGATAAAATATCGCTTCCTCGCTATAGTTCATGGGTAATGTCTGCTAAATAGAAATGTTGACGATACTGCTCATTAAGACAATTAATAGGGCGAGATGGTATTTGATGTGGAGTTCGATAAGTAGTAATGACCAACTGATTATGAATATGTTCAACATAGCTTGTACATCGACTTCGAGCGAGGAAGCACATTCGCCTGTCCCTTGTGCGGATCTGCTTGTAAGGCATATGATACCGAGAAGAAGCAATGGAGACACCTCGACTTCTGGAATTGGAAGACCTTCATGCATGCCAGATTACCACGAGTAAAATGCAGATCGTGCAACAAGGTGACGCAAGTGCCAGTAAAATGGGCTCGGGCGCTGTCTCATTTTACATGGCGTTTTGAAGCATGGGCGATGCGATTGATGGCAGTGATGCCAGTCAATGCAGCAGCCCGTGAGCTTAGGGAACACGATACGAGAATGTGGCGCATTTTTCATCACTACTGAGGCTACCTTAACGGCGGAAGGGTTATGAAACTAGCAACTGTGCTTTTACCCATCCCAGTAGAGCGAAGAGCCGTAATTTTCATCCAGGAATTGCACATAACGTATTAGGAATGAAATTTCCGTTCGTGTTATGTTCATAACCTGGTCCAGAAGCTTTTGTAATCCTCAAACTCACCATCTTCATCTTTCATGCAATACTCCGCACGGAAGATTTCGTCTACGATTTTTTTATTGTGATCATAGAGTGTATAGGGATACAGAAACAATTTATCGAACTCTTCATGTTCCTTCTCAATGACGCTTTCTTCGCAGTATCCTTCTTCAAGAAGTAATTCAACCGCCCCAAAAAAGGATAATCCGTTAAGAATGTTTATGTTAACCAACTTAGTGCCCCCCGTTGAATGAACAATCTGTACAGTTGACTTCATTCTTAACATAGCTACAAAATGTTTGATACAGAAAAACTTTAATTTCTCCCTTAAAAATCTTATCTATTAAGAAATTGCTTTCACTTGCAGCACGAATATAGTGTTAGGTGATGCCGTATTGAAAGGTCTCAAAACGGTTTCGCCTAACTCGTTACCCTCCATATACGCTAGCTTGTCCCCCTAAGTATATCCTTAGTCCATAATATTGGAAATAAAATGATGCATAAAATACCTCCCCTCCCTATAAAATGCGCCTTACATCCATAAATAATCTTTTTTTGAAAATTGTTCATAATTTTTATGTAATTTAGGAATTCATATGCAATGTTATTGATGAAGGGTTATATCTCATCCTTCCAGTCAATCGCGAACCCAAAACGATGTAAAGGAGGTAGAGATATGTTCCGCATCCGATCACCTGGCCAGACAGTCATTCTCATCATATTCTCTCTCTGATATTGACCCTCGCAATCATAGAAAATGGAACCCATTATCATATAAAAGGAGTTGTTGTTCAAATGTTCAAAAAAGTTGCGAGCTTCTCATTGGCAATCGCTTGTATGGCAGTTATGGCCCAAGGTGCATATGCAGCAGAAAGTAATCCTCCTGCCAATGTGAGTAATCAGCAGCATGCTGTAACCGCCGATGGCGGATTGGTCCTTCTAAGTGCCACGTATGAAATAAAGGAAAATGGAGTTAGATTACGAAGCAAGCCTTCATTATCCGGGACAGTGCTTGGCTTGCTTAATAAGGGTGATATGGTAAACGGAGGCCGTCAAGATCCTGTATACGCGGACGGCTATGCCTGGATAAATGTATATAGCTACAAACATAATGCTTCTGGTTGGGTTGCAATCGATTATTTGACGGAAGTCGGATGAATCTATTTTCAATCGCAATGGGGTTGCCCCATTGCGATTGAACTATTGTATCCCCCCCTGAATAGCGGCGGATTGATGATTTGCAGGGCTTTGTCAGATATCCAGACTCACCACAAGAGTCTGAACGATGCTTCTGATTTTCTTATTAATCCGGTAAATTCTTGTCGTTATCGCGTTAGCCGAAACATTATATTTCCGGGTCAGCTCCGCGATTGACATTTTCTTTAAATAATAATCCGTATACAGTTCGTATTCGCTCGAACTCAACTTCATTAACACTTTATGATACAATTCATCCACATCGACCGCATTTTCGACAAGCTGATCGATTTCATTATCCTGCAACTCTAATCGGTAATTGATATCATCCGTAATGATAACCTCGCGCCTCTTTCTGATATACATGGCCCGAAATGAAAGGTTAATAAAATTCCTTGCCGTAGTGAATAGCCATCCTTCCACATTAGGGTGCCTTTTTAACTTCGAGATTTGCTTTCTCGCTTCGAGAAAGGTATTTTGCGTACATTCATCGGCAAAGTCCATCAGTTCCGGTTGCGATTTGATTAATTTTTTACAATATTTATATACCGGCTTGAAATATGTATCGCATAATTCATTAATAAAAAGATCATCCCGTTCATGCCCTTCTCTCATCACAGTGCCGCCTCCTAGCGTAGTGATTGTTATATTTTTATACAAATTCCAGTAATAACTAGTTATTCCTATATTGAATAATATAAATTTCACGCCTGAATGTAAAGGCACTATTATGCATTCCAAGACAGAACAGAGAAAAATAACACAAAAAAGAGCCTCAGTATACTGTTAGCGTGACCAGAAGAGACTTTAGAACCGTAGCCACCATATATTCCTCCTAAACATGCTGATGACATTAATCTTTGAGTTTTGCCTTACGTGGTTCTTTCGAGTCCAGTTCGATTTTAAGCTCACTTTTATATTTTCGACTTCTCTTAATAATTTGCTTCATAAAATCTATCTCTTCTGGAGAAACAAGAGAAATTTGAAATACTCTTTCTGAATCTATACACAAATGTTTCGCTCTCCCATACAACTAAGATTCAGGAGGTGTTACGTCGATAATCGCCCGCACTTCCTCAAGCCACTCCAATGAGACATGTCCATTCAAAAGTGTGTAGGCTTCCCATAGTACCAGAACAAGCAATTGTTCCCTGACTGCCTTAGCTGCCACACCGACTTGCTCGCATTCCCCATAAGATGCTTATGGACCAGAACAAATGAATCATACATTACCACCTCCTTCATTGTTGCAAATCTATCAGGGTCAATACTGGAAGCTTCACAAAGCTTGTTGATGCCCGTCCGTATTAGCGTGAAATAGGATTTTTACTAGAGCGTGTCTTCAAACTATAAAAACGATCCAAAACATGGTGAACTTAGCGTATGAGATGGCGATACGAAATACGCGATGATCAATGGGAGCGAATCAAAGATCTACTACCGCTGGAACGAACCTCCCAAGGCGGACGAAAAGCCAGGGACAATCGAATGATGCTAAACGCCATGTTATAGGTGGCCCGGTCCGGTGCGCCTTGGCGGGATTTGCCTGACCATTATGGCTCATGGAAGACCATGTATACCCGTTTTCGCCGCTAGCAAATAGCTGGCGTTCGGGATCATGTTCTGGAGCACGTCTCTATATCCCCCGACTTCGAAAATATCATGATCGATGCCACCATAGTTCGTGTTCACCAGCACGGAGCGGGGCAAAAGTGGGCAGCAATTGCAGGCGATCGTACGCTCCAGAGGCAGAATAACGATCAAAATACATACAGCTATAGACGCGCTGGGAAATCCGCTGCGCTTTGAACTGACCGCCGGCAATTGTCACAACTGTGTCAAAGGGTATGAAATGCTTCAAGATATGGATTTCACCGGCAAGGCCGTGATTGCCGACCGAGGTTACGACATGAACAACGTTCTGGAACTCATTGAGGAGCAGCAAGCAGTCGCCGTTATTACCAGCCGAAAACGCTGCAAAATTCAACAAACTCAAACATTATCGCAGACTGGCTACTCGCTATGAAAAGCTGGCCTGTTCCTTTGCGGCCTTTTATCGCTGGCCTCTATCTTTTATGGCTAAATTAGGTTTGAAGACACGCTCTAGTTAAATCACAAAGAGATCAGACACACACCTAGTTATAAAAAAACCTCTATCAAAGGAGACTTCCCATGATGAGTGACCGCGTTTAGAGGTAGGTTTTTTATCGCTTCACAGAGCTTAAACATTCCTTAATCATAAACAAAGGCCTCCAACGTCAGCTGAAGGCCCTATCACATCCAATTATACATTCGCTTTTCCCCTTTTAATGAGTTCGATTAATCCGGTTGTCATGGCCTGCAGCGCATCTTCCTTCGGCATTTTAATGTAGCGGCTAAGATCGATCATCTCCTGTTCGTAGAGCTCGATTATCTGCAACATGGCCTCCTTGTCATCGTCCTGTGCCCTCTGAATCAACTCCAGGAATTCAGTTTCTGTGATAACGTTTTGAGGGAATTCCTTTTCCATTTATTCACCCCCTGTTGGGTTAATTTCATGTCTAGCGCCACTTCCTTTTCGCTTTTGTCGTGAATATATATTTCGCTCATAATATGCCTGGCCTTGTTGGATGTAAGGGAGCTTAGCAGCTCATGAATAAATAGATTGGAATCCGATTGCTCTGAGAAGCTTGAGCCAATTACAATTTCAATTTTCAAAGCCATTTCCCGATTTTGCTTTACTCTGGCACGATACTGAAGTCTCCATGCGATCCTCTTTAACTCCTGTTGATAATGTCGATAAGTAGGCACAGAAGACATCCTAATCACCTCCACGATTATCATTTACTCATAAATTAAGGAAATATATTGAATGTTTTTACAACCATTTATATGATCATACTTCAAACCTCGCGGAAGGTTGTAGATCGCTCTGTCTTATCTCCTATATGTGTACATCCTACTAAAAAGGGAGGTTTGCAGTATGGAGAGCTTTTTGAAGTGTATGGCAGCAGTCACAGAAGGCGGCATCAGCATGTTATATGGCCAATGGAATTCTCTATTGCAGGTACTCACTGTCATTGTTGTCATCGATTCTATTGCGGGGATAGTCATATCGAAAGTAAGAGGCGAACTGCATAACAGGGCAGGCATGATCGGCATTGCAAGAACAATCTTTATGTTTCTGTTGATTGCCATCGCGCATCATATGGATATTGTTTTGGGCCAGACGCATTACTTTCAAGACGCAGTCACTTATTTTTATATTGCTAACGGTCTTATCAGCATATTAGAGAACGGAATTAAGTTGGGAGTGCCTGTCCCTGGCGCATTCCGCAGAGCTATTTTGAAATTCAAGGAGTTAAGTGAGGAGGACGAAAGGAGCGCCAAGGAATGACGACTTGTCGTTAGAGCGGCAAAATAATTTACTTATATTCCATAATAACACTTTTCGTTCCATTTCGCCTCATTATTTTGTGGACGCAGGAAAAACAACATGCCCTGCTTTCAAGGCTAGGGCATGTTGTTTTTTGCAGCTCCAACTTTACCAGTTCATGATATCAAAAATAATAAGCATTGAAATGATTAATATTAAAGCACCCACTATAAATGAAGTGACTGCCTGTACTCTATTTTTCTCCCTTACCTGCAAATCGAATGCCTGAGAGAAAACATGCAGAGACATGCATAGTGTCATGAAGCCCAAGTATATGGCTTTATTTCCTTTTATAAAGACAGCCCATGCTCCAAAGATGATTACACCTAAAGCGGTTAGATACTTACATATTTCAACAAGTCTATTCATTAGAACTAATTAGATGGTTGGTATCCATCTGCCCTTTCTAAGAGATCGTAAACAAATTTTCATTGCTTTGTTACCGCTGTCACCTGCGTCTTCAAAGGATACGTGTAGAAGGAACATCTGAGTCAGTTTTTTTGCAGCTCCAACTTTATCAATTCATTCCCTTGGTCCTCTATTCGTTTTAAAGCTGCTTCTGTACTGATATTCCCTTCTAACACTTGAGATATTTCTAACGCTGCCATGTCTCTAAACTTCGGCCAAAACTCAGATGGAATCTTACTGTATCCAGTCGAGACCGGGTTCCATTTTAATTTATAAAAAGCTTCCATATGACGCCCTTCATCATTTTGAATGTACTTCGTTCTAACATGCATCAAATTTTTTGATGCTCTCGAAATTGCTTTTGCATATTCATCACTATGAATATACTTTATAAATTTCCATGCTGCTTTGGTGTTAGAGGCTTTACTATGAATGGAAAATATAATTCCGGGATTTGCAGAACTCGTGGTATCGGGTGAGGTCATGTCTACTGGAAACGTAACCACGTCCCAATTCGGTAACGAGTTGTTTTTTGAAAGCTGCTTCGCTTCATTTAACTGATTTACAAAAGTATAATATTCTAGGGTCATAGCTACTTTACCAGCTATAAACGGCTCACTGAACAAAGACTCTTCATAAGTTTGAACTTCCGATGGCTGTCTTTCTCCTGTGTAGATAGCTCCATTTCTCGCATTTCTTATTGTACTATCTACAAACCTTGTCCAGGCTTCTGTATTGAAGGTGACTTTCTGTTCTTTCTTATCTACTAATCTTAATCCCAAGGAGCTTCCGTACAATTCTATAAACCGAAAGAAATTGTTATTGAACTTGTTATCAGTACCGTAAATCTGTACATCATCAGTATGCTGATTGGTAAATAAATGGATGATTTCAAAAAAACGCTCTATGCTCATTTGATCTTCTGGATAGGGTATGTGAAATTGATCAAACAAATCCTTATTATAAAAAACCGCCATACTGTTAAAGAAAGGGGTCAATCCAAATAATTCTCCGTTGCTTAGTCCTTTGATTAGGCCAATAGATTGTGGCAATATACCGTTTAAGTCAAAGTTATCTTGCTTTATCAACGCATCCAAATTATATAACATGCCTTCATTTGCAAACTGTTCGTATGCAGTTGGATCTAGCATAAGCACATCAGGATTCTTTTCATGGATGTATTTTCGCATTTCAGTAACAGGATCTTTATCCCGGTCCAATGCCCCAATTGTCGGAATCACTTCAACTTCAATATTTGGATATTTCGAAGCGAACAGCATTCCATACTCCTTATAAAAGGTCTTTTCGTCAAAGTACATAATCTTAAGAGTTTCACTGGCAGCATCCGCATCATCTGATTTTTTTGGGGTGCATCCTAGTGTAAGTATTGACGCTACCAGCAGCAAAATGATGATCCTTTTCATGCATCCTCCCTCATCTTCTTTTCCTTACATCCGTTTTGCTATGAATCTGTCTGGAATTGTTAGTGCCCTTACGGTTTCGCTCATGCAATACTCTAGTATAGATGGCTCAATTATATCCATATACATCCTTACAAGGCAATCTCACACAAGAAGTGATATCCAAGGATACAGCGCAAGCCGTATCAGTCTGAATGAGAAAAACCGTGGTCCAATTATGGAATACCACGGTTTACGACTTCTATATAAAAAGTATCACGACTACAGCTCTTGTACCACTTGTGTAACACTGTAGTACTCCTACCATGAGCACTAAACTTCAAAGAAAGCTTATACAACAAGTAAAACAGCCGCTTTCTAGCGCTTCCATAGGCCATGAGCTCGAGCATCTCTTCCACTTCTTTTAGCCGCGCAGATAAGATTTCGATAGATTTCAATGCAAGTTCGGGTCTTTCACGGATTAGCTTCTCGAATTGAGCTTTATCGATGCTCTTTCAAATTTTGAACGTCCGGGCTCTGTCTTCGGCTATCCGGCCTTGGCTCTGTGAAAGTTGACTTTTTATCAGGAATCAAAAAAAGGGAAGTATATCCTAACATTTTACATTTAATTGGAATAAAATGTGGCTCAATGCCGAAATTCGTGCTTGATGCTGTTTGTGTTAAGGGAAATACCGCGCTCTATTGCACTCAATAAGAAGCCCTTACACGTACTGATTCCGGTTCGAGCGAATTAATGTCTGCCCTGGAAAACTTTCCTTTGATTAATTTCGGCCTACTGAGGCAACATGGTGCAGCGGCAGAGTGGATTGAGTAGTCCGATGCTTTCTTTTAGATTCGCCTTCGCTCTTGAAGACAGCGTGCTTTGCACCATTCTACGTAGCTTCTGGTAACAAACCGTGTTTCGTTAAGCGGTACACTTGATCGCAATGTTCCGCTACTATGCTGCTATGCGTTGCGATTAGTATAGAAATTCCTTGTGATTTCAAACTATTAAGAGAATTCAGCACTGTACATGCGGTCTCGTCATCTAAAGCCCCTGTTGGCTCATCTGCAACAATTAATTCTGGATTACGGATTAAAGAACGAATGACCCCAACCCGTTGAATTTCTCCCCCTGACAACATTTCTATTTTTTTAGGGAGAAGATGCTTGATTTCGAATATTTGACTATATTCTTCAATCTGTTTTTCGACACTTTTACTTTGCGCTTTATGATCAAACCATAAGGGCACACGGATATTATCCAATACTGTCAAATTAGGGATCATCGGACTAAACTGAGATATATATCCAATCTTTTCTCCTCGAACCTTACTCAAATCATTTAGACTATGCCCGCTCATATCCAATTCATTGAAAACATAGCTTCCCGATGTTGGTTTCTCTAACCCAGCAATTATATTTAGCAGTGTGCTTTTCCCAACCCCGCTCTTTCCTCTTATTGCAATAGATTGTCCTCTCAAAACTGTCAAATGAACATTTTCGAAGATTCTCGTGCCTTTATATTCTTTCTTTATGTTCTGCAATAAAACCATATTCAAATATAATCATCCTTTCAATTTTTGCACAATATCTATACGATTGAAGGTTCTTCTTGTAAACATGGTGATAATAACTAGCATCAATAGCGAAGATATAAGAACTGCAAATAGATAGTTTAACAGTAAATTAAAAGGATTTTGAACAATAAATAATAATGGTATGATTGGTAAGATACTCCCAACAACACTAGTTAGTATTAACTTATACCCTACCATTTTATAGATTTGTTCTAAACTGAATCCACTAATTAATAACACTTTATAGGTCTCTACGTTTTTTCTTATTGTTATTGCTGTTGTATACATAAAGAGAATGGTTGAAATCGTAAATATTGCAATCACACAAACAAATAGCGTGCTCCTATTTGTTTCCGTCATCCTCACTATGGAGTTTATGGCTATACCATTTGCTCCAATGACTGAAAACTCTTTAAAATTAGCTTTAGTAGCAATTTCATCTAATTTTTTTCGGATTTCGAGTGGAGTTGCATCCGTAACGATTCTCCCGTTTGTCTGGCTTAATAATGATGCTATAACAAATATTTTATTTTCTTTTGTAATGGCAGGCACTTCTGTGAATCTCATGATGGGAAGAATAATATACCTATCCAATATAGTCTCTGGCTCTTTAGTTGTCATAATTTTTTGTGATGAATCCAAAAATCCAATAATCTCTCCTTTAAATTCTTTTCTATAATATAAAATATCTAATGTCTCACCAAGTTGGTACACTCCATCTAACTCTGAACCTAAAATTACTGGAATATTATTGTTATATTTGTCAAATATATAATCATCATTATCGAATTTTTTCCCTACACTGATTTGAACCTGATTCATATCAAATACATTAGAGTTTAGTTGTATTGATTTTATATCTTTATACGATTTATTATTCACAACATAGGGAGACTTATTACTTCCACTTTCATAGTAAGCATCGAAAATAACGTCACCTTTAAAATTTGAAATCCCAATGGGTTGCCAAGTTGCCTTATAATATTCAGATTCGAAGTTTACAGCTAAACCAGTGACGAAGTCATTTAATATATCGACACTGTTCTTTTCCGAAAAAAACATGGTTTCTGTTTCGCCGTATAAGTTATCTGATATTTGATATAAATTTTTATTTTTGAAATGATTTACAGCATTTACTTCAAGGTTAGATTGGTCTATATTTACGACTAGCACCAGAACTACACAAAAGTAAACGATTGCAGCCAATATGTTTATGAAACTCCATAACTTATTTTGTTTGAAAATCGTCTGTAGTACTCTCACCATTTCTTACCGCCTCTTCTTACCGAATATAAGATTCCGTATGTATAACTAATCCATAATAAAATGAGAGAATATAGTATTATCATATACGTGGAATATAAAATCCATGCCGTACTCCATAATGGAATCATAATACTCTGCACAATGACACTGATGATAATTAAAATGACAGAGAAAAAGATATAGGGGAGAACTTTATACTTTATGATTACGCTGCAAATTTTACGGATAGAATATCCTGATAAATATAGGATGGATATTAAACTGCTTTCTTTACTTAACCACGCTATACTTACGATTACAAATAGGATCGTTATAAAAAAAATAGTCACATATCCCACTACAGTTGCAAATTGATTGGACTTCAATGCATATGAACCATATTTTTCCTTATTTATAATTTTCACTGTATTATTGTTTGTAATTTCCCTCATAATTTCTTCTGTATGATGACTTGGGGTATTTAGGATAAATTGTGTTCCATTGCTTAGATCTATGTCTAATTGTTTTGATAACAACCATATTTCAGTTTGTAACTTATAGGAGTCAGGTGTATCAAAATATCCGATGAATTGATAACCAGAAGGTATTTGATCTATTTTGACACTTTCACCTATTATGGCTACGTCTCCATTTTGGTTTAACTCATCAGCAAGGTGGCTTTCCTTAATAGGCGGAAGTTTGATCTTTCCGTTGATCCACACATGCTTCACTGTAGGCACACTTGTTCTGTATTGAAACAATATGAAGTGATGAGAACTCTCTTTTATAGGCTGCTTTATAGCTTCCATTCGAAACGTAACTGAATTCTTATTCACATATCCATTATTAATCATATTTACATCATCTAAATAGGCAATACCAAAAAAAACAAAAAAACAAACAACATTAAATAATAAAAGCCATGTATAATACGTAACATCATGTTTAGGACGGATGTATGAATATTTCATATCATTTAATAGAGAGAGACAATCTAATGATTATCTCTCTCGTTAACTCCTTTATTACTATTCGTTGCCGTAATATGTCTTTGCTATTGCAAAATCTGCAATGTACCAGTCACTTTCAGCTCTCGTCTTATCATTTCCCCATTGACGATCACTATCTGCATAAGGAGTTCCATCGAATACGGATTCAAATCTTGCTCGGGTATAGTGATATACACCTTCCCATTCGGTTTCTCCAATGACTTTTGTTGCGAGAACATTTTTCCCGGCATACTGATATTCCTTTGTTGCTTTATGACTCTCGGGTTTAGAAGAAGCTAAGAGGTTATAAGAACCAGTTGGAACATTAATGAAGTAGCCTCCATCTTCACTCCAACCTCCTCGTACACCTAATAAATCTGAATTAGATTGAGCTGCAAAGGTGTTGCTAGAAATCCCCATTATAAGTACGGAAGCAATAGCAAATGTCCGAAGAAACTTTTTCATTTTATTGTTTTCTACTCCTTTCTGATATTATTTTCTGTAATACCTAATATTGTAGGACCATTTTCTGATATTCTTATGGTGGGTTTGTGAGGAAGATATTCATAGATGTTTATTTGAAAGCTGGCCAGCTAATCAAAATGAATTGAGACTTTTCTCTAGAATAGAAGATATATGTATCTAAACAATTTGTAAATATTACATTTTCAATATGACTTTTTATATCAGTTAGAACTAGAATGCATATATACCTACTTTCTTTCTATATATAACCTGTCCACTACTATTATAGACATCAATGTTAATGTTCTGAACCATACGCTTTTCTTTCAAAGGATTTTCATGTACTATGATATAATTTCCATCCTGGAGACTAACTTCTTTAGAATATGACACATTATCACCAAACGTAACCGTTAATATTTCTGCGTTTTTTAAAATGTCTTTGTCATTTATGGACACCATGACATAAGCAAATTCACCTTGTGCACCTATAAATTGTATTGGCATTTCATTTCTTTTTTCTACTGTGATAGCCTTCAGATAGTGTATGTTACCATTTTTATTTGTTACATCATATGCTCCAATCAGATTATCTTTTTCATAGAACAACAGAGCGATAGGCTTATTACGGTGATTTAATCGCTCCTCTGCTAGAAGAGTTATCTTTTCTTCAGCAACCACATTACCTATCTGACTATCTGTTATAACTCCGTATCTATCCTTTGAAATGAAATTAACAACTAAAAATATACATAAGCACATTCCCACTAATATCAAAATTCTCATCTTTTTTGATGGATTCATTTGTAAAAAAAACCCTCATGAAACATTTGTACCTTATGTTACCAGTAATTATTTCATAAGACAAGCATTAATATCTAAAAAGAAGATAAAGAAACAACTTTTCTCCATCATTTTGTCGTGAGGTTCTTTCTTATAAAAAAGGAGAGTAAAGATTCAGACTGGATAATGCGCTCTATAATTAGCGTAGAATGCCTCATCGAGGAGATAGTCGGCAACGAGTCACTTACATAATCAATTTGGGGAAGCTGGTGGTGTTCAGTAATCTGCTGTAGCGGAACATGGTCAAACGATTCATTAGCGATGCTTCTAGCTTACTTCGTTTCGTTCTGCCCAAGGCGCCGACGAGCACGTTTTTGACTACCTGCCTGCTTCTCCGCAGAGTAATGCTCCGTCCCTCTTGGCCGTTTGGAACGTTCGAAGGCTTTTTTCTATAATCTCATCCAGGAACTGCTCCACCACCTTCGTCGCGTTCGGCAAGAACGGCAATACCCTGCTCAATTCTTTTATGGAAGCGATGCTGTTGGAACTTCTTCTCGTACACAATCTTGTCCCTATACCGATGTATTGATGTCCTATTCATCCGGGCCGGGTTGCTTATATTTTTTTGCTCACAGGTCCAAAGCCTCTTTCAAGCGTTCCGTATGAACCCACAAAGATTTTCGCAGGCCCTCCTTATTCACAATGCCTTCCGCAGCAAAGTCGCTTAGCAATTCCGTCACGGTTTTACGAATGCTGGCCAACTCCTGATGGGTAAGCTTTACTTCCAGGCAAACCCACTGGGTATCTTGGCCCTCGACTGCCGATTGAGGAGCGCCAAACTTCAAAGAAAGCTTATACAGCAAGTAAAGCAGCCGCTTTTTAGCGCTTCCATAGGCCATGAGCTCGAGCATCTAGGCGTCACTGATTCAAGCTGCTGTAATTGCTCCCTATTCAAATCATGAAAGAGATTGATTCTGGTCAAATATTTGACCTTATCCAAGCAACTCCATCCTCTCCTATTCCACATTGTAGTCTGGACTACATAACATAAGGATTCACCAAATTATACTGTATTGTAAGTGCTGTTTACTGTTCAAATAAAGGAGGGTGGAGTATTTGAATACCCTTATAATTATCATTCAAATCATATTATCATGCATGTTTGCCTTCTCGGCGTCTATTAAGTTACTGCGTACGAAATCCATGGTTCAACATTGGAACGACTATCAATACCCGATGTGGTTCATGAACATGACGGCTCTCTTAGAGTTAGCCAGGGTAATTGGAGTAATTGCTGCCTTGTGGATACCGGAAATTTTGAAATATGCTGCTACCCTTTTTGTCGTCCTGATGATCGGAGCCATTCACGCTCATTTATTCCGCGCGAAGCATAAGCCTGTCATGGCGATTAACGCGCTTGTCATGCTCTTGCTCTGCTCTCCTTTGCGCTCATGGTTGTATAGTTTCCGATTGCTACGGATCAAATCAAAAGGTTGGCCTAAGTTATCTAAGATGACTACTTAGGGCCAACCCTTTATACGTTAATACTATAAAAGCCGTGCTTAGCACATTCCTGCCTCATTCAATACTCAAGCTCAATCTTCTTGCACCACCTGCGTCACCCGTGTAGCCAAGTCCGCAGGCTCTTGGTCCAGCTTCACCTTCGCTTTGCCTTGACGGCGTGCCTCACGCCATACCCGTATGTCCGCCTCACTCTCCAACCGGAGCTCCGCCACTTCATGGGCCCGGTCAAAGAGCGGCTTCGCAGTAAATAACGCGTGATACACGTAATGGCCACACGGCACAATCGGTTGCTCACGCTCCTGCCATTCCTCGACCGTAAAAAGTACATACAGCTCATCCGCCGCCCCGCGGCTGGACTCGATGTATGTAATCTCGCGGCGGGTCAGCACCTTCCATTCCTGCACACGGCCGTAATACCGTATTCCTGCCTCACTCCCAAATTGCTTCATCGATTGATATAACGCCACATATTCAATTTGGGTAAGCTGGCGGTGATCAGTAATCTGCTGCAGCGGAACGTGGTAATAACGATTCGCTAGTGCCGCCTCTAGCTGCTTCACAGCCGTTCGGCCCAAGGCGCCAACGAGCACATTTTTGCCTGCCAGCTTCTCCGTATAGTAATGCTCCGTCCCTCTTGGTCGTGTGGAACGTTCATAGGCTTTTTCCGGACTATCTTCTATAATCTCATCCAGGAACTGCTCCATCAGCTTCGTTGCGTTCGGCAAAAACGGCAATGCCCCGATGTTAATCAATTCAATGCTCTTATAGAAACGATGCTGTTGGAACTTCTCCTCGTCCGCATACGGGAACAATACATACGCCCCGAACATACTGCGCTCATACGTCTGGTTAGCAGTGTCCTCGTACACAATCGCGTCCCGATACCGATGCATCGTATTGATGTCCTCTTCCTCCGGGCCGGGTTGCTTATACTTCGTCCAATAAGGCGTGTCCTTATAGGCAGGATTCAAGCGGTATTTGGCATCAAAAATATATTTGTACTCCGTTGCCGACTCATTCTTCTTCAAGGTTAGCACCGTATCCGGGCGTTGTGATAGCGTCTTGCTAACCTCGCCCGCAGGCAGGGCATTGTAATAGAGCGTAAACTCCTCCCCATTCCGAGGATTGCGGTATTTCACCTTCGCCTTCCGCGACTGGTCCAGCGTCACGAATAGTCCGCCCCGATTCACCTTAATAATATCCTGCTGGATGAGCTCATATTTCTCACTTAACAAATGGTGTATTTTCAGGAAGCACCAATACTCATACAGCTGCGCTAAATCCTTCATCGACAGCCGGAAGAGGTCCGTCTGAATGGACAATCCTTTCATCAGCATGAGATAGTAACGGTACACCTCACGATATCCCGGTGCCATCTGCAGCACGAGCGAGATCGACATTTGCCTCATTTCTCCGACCTGAAGAAAATCATGCTGCAGCACTCGCCGAATCTGGTTGTTCATCTGATCAAGCCGACGGAGGAGATGCTCATCTCGTGTTCGTTGCATTTTCATCAAGCTTGCCTTAATGCGCTTCAGCTTCTGCTCAATCCGCAGGAACACCCACCGCACAAAACGGTTCTCGGCCGTATCGAACGACACCTGTCGACGCTGCTCCAGCAAATGCGAGGGGGTATAACGTCTATCGTTGATAGTGATGACTCCATTTGGCCCATCTTCTCGAAGCAAGTGAGGACGTTTTGCTAAATATGCCGCATTGCCCTTGTCCGCCCTTCTCACCCGTGCCGCCTCCACCTTGCGGTACTCGCTTTGCAGCTTCGTATGTGGAGCAGCCTGAATGCGTTCCACGGCCTGTACTAGTTGTGCAAACAGATGCTGAAGGATAACGAAAAACTCCGTCAAGCTCTGATGCTTCGTCTCCTTGAGACCACTTAAATGAAAGGTTTTGCGCAAAAAATCAAACGCCAAGTTCGAAATTTGTGCATTCACATCATTCAAAATGAGGAGATAATCACGTTTGTAGTCCATTTTGGACGGGAAAATCTCAAGCTGGATGCGCAGTACCGATTCTCCGTACAGTTGAAGCTCCAGCTCCGTTATCCCGATTTCATTCGTAAACCGCAATATACCGGACAGAATTCGGCTCCCTAACGGCCTGACCGCATTCCGTAGCTGGACGTGCTCGTGATGGAACGTGAGTGGCATCTCTTCCTTTTTCTCCACGACCAGCTCATAGGCTTGTGTTTCATAAAACAGCGGTGCCCAAGCGTTTCCTTCTTGCCAGAGCCGCATGTCGCCATCTACTGGTGAGTACAGATAGATCCCTTCCACCTGAATATTCGATGCTGCGGAAACGTGCACGTGCGCATCCACCCACTCCTGCTCAGCCTCGCGATGCAACTGCAGAGTCTCAACAGTAGGATGAAACGGTTTCCCTTGGATATACAACGTAAACAAATTCGTGTCGATCCGTAGGAGCTCTACCACTTCCTTAAGAGAGCCAGTATGAGGTGAAGCCATCCTCCTCTAACCTCCCTAGCATGAAGCCAAGCTTACGCGCACTCCGTGGATAACGTGCTTCGGACCAATCTTGTCTCAAATATAATGGAGATGCATCCTCCATATGTTCGTCGATCGAAAAATTCGTCCCCAATGCTTCCTTCATCAGCAAGAGCAACGCGCGCTTGATCGACATACTGCTACCCTGAATCCGGGGAAGAAGCTTCTGTAGCAACTGATGGTCAAAGGCCTCGTCTTCGCTCATTAATCCGAACTGCTCATTGTAGATCATATAGAAGCACACGGCATCCCGAATGCGGAACCCGATGTGCGCATGAATGGGCTCAAGAATTTGGTTGATTCGGACCAACTTTTCCGTAACCTTCTCCACCAACTCGCGCTGCTCATGGTAAACATCAACTAGCTGCAAATATTCACTACGCAGAAATCCATTAGATACGGGATACATCGAAAGCCCCTCATCCTCTTCTTCAAGGAAAGGGTACTGGTCGAGAGCAATATAGTTGAACTCGATTGTGTTGGCCCGGTCCAATACTTTTTTGCTAAAAGGGTGCGTCGTCTCATCCATGTTCACCGTTCCGATGAGATAGACGTTGTCCGGGATATGTAAATCACTGAAGCGAGCACGGTCTTCCTCCTGCGACAGCATCCCCGGCTGAAGGAGCCGTGTTGTCACGATACGAGATCCTCGCCACTCCTGTGTCTCCAACACGCTAAGCACATCACTGAAATAATGCTCTACCCGCGCCAAATTCATCTCATCTAAGCACACAAAGTAGGGCTTACGCCGATTTTCCGGCTTCAACGCTTCCTCTAGCACTAAGGCAAGTGGCCCCGCCCGAAACGTACCGGACAAGTCCTTATAGCCTAACAAATCAGATGGATCGCTCCAGTCCGGCCGAACCGGAATAAGCGTAAATTGCTGATTGCTCGCTATTGCCCCTAACGCCTCAGCAAACAACTTCACCAGCTTCGTCTTCCCTGTACCCGACACCCCTGCCAAAATAACAAAGGGCTTCGTCTTCAGAGATAAGTAGAAGTTCTCGATTAGATGCTCCGGATAAGAGAATCCTTTTTGGTGAATGTAGGTTTGAATACGCTGAAGCTCGTCTGCTACGACGAGAGGTGCTTCCATATTCTCCTGTTCGTGCTCCGTTTCGTCGTGAGGTACATGCTCTTGGTTCATTTGCCCCTCCACGTATTGCTTATAGTTGTCGACGACATTTTGCAAGTCGGCCATCAATTGTTCATCATCTGGAAGCTGATCTCGTTCGTAACGATAATATGCCGCGGTAGATACTTGATAGTCGTAACCAAGACCGCCTGATGTCAAATGAATATTGTCGTCTTTATTCATTCCGGTCAGAGGTAACTGTTGACGTAATTGCTCAACCTTCTCACGAAGATACTTGTAACCTTCTACTTTCCCATAGTCTCGCAATGGAATCGTAACTCCCTGCATGAATGTTAAATAGACTGCACTCATATCCTCCGCAAAGAGGTACACGATGTACTCCCCACGTTGTGTGGTCGTCGTTACTCGGTTATCCATAATAGCAATCCAAGGAATATTGGCCCAGTTCCCCTGCCCGACTGAACCTTGAACCTTTAATTGTTTGTGGATAAAAGAAAAACTCGATATCTCATTTGAAATCGTCCTACGTACCATGTTTCCTAGTTGATGACCCTTGAACTGTTCTGTCTTGGCTTGTAGATAGCCATCCATGATATGTTGGAGTGCTCCTCGTAAGGACCATGTACGGTTCGGTTCTTGATAATATGCTGCTAACTCACGTTCGGCATATTGTTGAAGCTCATCGTGAACCTGCTCACTCCACTGACTTAACAAAGTAGGCTTAAATCCGATGGTCTGAGCTACTATGTCGCGCTCAATGATATTAGATAACGCATTAATGGGATTATCGATTATCGTATGTATTTGATTAATCGTAATATCAGACCAATTAGACGCGACACTTGAAGGTGATGCATCTACACGTTGCCCGTTTCGTTCACGTTCCTGTAACGCCCCCAAAAAGCGTTCTCTTACTTTTGAAAAGAGCACCTTTTCTTGCCCTAACTCCTTCATTTCCTCTAACAACGCAAGGACAAGAACCATCTTATACGATTTTTGTTTATGTTTAAAAATGTTCTGTAGCTCAGTTGGTAAAGTCATGGCGTTCACCCGAATGTAAGTATTGTGGTTATACAAGAAAAACGGAATACTCCTATTTGAAGTACTTCATCTTCGCTAGGAATATATAGCTACTTCTGTAGACTTATATATGTATGTTTCGAGATTATGGAAGTAGATCCTCTTTCATTGTCGATATAGGACATATAACGGCGAAAAAAAGCTCAACAGTCCAATGACCGTTGAGCTTAGAAGGTAGATTATGTAATCACTTTATTTCCTTGTTCATATGATTCCAATTCTTGCTCTGATTTCTGCAAAAAAATCATCATTTTTATACCATCTTGAACCCCTTTTGTATAAAGCCATCCCTTTTGAAGAGATACCATCTGTTCTTGTAAAGCTAACCATTCACGATGCAACTTTTTTTCTCCCACTTTATCTAATTTGTGCATGAATAGATGCTCTAACCGATTTAACTTGTTCTTTAGTAGAAGGACATCATGTAACATTTCGGCGTTCTCTGTGAGCAAATCTAGACGCTGACAAAACGTTTCTTTAACCCAATCTGGCATGATATTTCCTCCAAATTTTATTTTGCACCGTTGTTATACGCATATGCGTACCGGGTCAAAAATTATTATATGGTACGTTGATGCGTATAGTCAAACGTTGTCAGATCTGGAGGATACAGAAATGGGCAAAAAAGTCATTGTGAAGATTGGTGAACTAACCAAGAAGCATGGGATTTCTCTACGGGAATTATCCCGTTTAGCTGATGTTCGTCATGCTGCACTAAGTGAGCTTTCGAATGGCAAGCGCTCGAACATTAATTTCGCCCACATCGAAAAAATCGCCGACGCACTGGGCATCGACGATATTAGGGAGATTATTGATTTAGACTTAAAATAAGATTTTCACTTTTAATTTCACCATCAGCCTGGACTAGAGAGCTTATATATTAACTCATCATTATTGAATGGAGTAAATACCAATGGAAATTCAGTTCAGTGAACGTGTGACATCTATATTAACAACTATGGCTATTGTTGCATATTTGCTTGGCGGGACTGCCCGCATATACCCAGATAACAGGAGAAGCGCGGTAGCAGCTATTTAATCCAATGAAATGGTTAGATTACAATACGAAGCATTTCAATATAAGCAACGGCAAGGAATCGGGTATACTGGACAGGTAATAAATAACTTCTACAATCGAAGTCGAATATAAATATTTTAAATTCAATTTTTCCATAATATCAACATAACTTGTTATTTCAGACAACTGAAAATAAGCTAGAACATTTATGAATCATAATTCATATTTTTCTCCATTGGTGATTAAATATAGCTCGCTTCATACTTTGAAGAAAATTATGCTTGATTTCACAATTTTCAAATTCAGAGTAGACGTTTTTCCCCTTAATGCCTCCACAAGCCGTACATTGATAGTTATGAGTCACGGGTACATATTCTTTCGATGTGAATAGACGTTTACGTTTTCCCACTCTCACTACGTAAGCATCCCAAAACTTTTGTATAATATATACTAGAATAAAGAGAGTTGTTATTAAAACCAATAGAGTTATAGGTACAATTATGGCATAAAATACTGTGTCTACAGGAGTGTTATTTTTCACAAAATTGTAATAACGTGATACTCCCGCGAGTAACCAAAATAAACCAGTCAACAAAACAATAGTTCTTACTATTGATAACAAAATTGTATCTATAATATTCATTCTGTATTTCATCTTCAACTCCCTAAAGTGTTTATCTGCTAATCTTTGTAATTCTAGGTATTCGGCTTGTAGTTTTTTATATATCATTCTCTTTAATTCTTGATGATCTCTATCCAATATCTTATCTCGCTGGCTTTCTCGAGTAATGAGAAGATTAATATCACCAAGCAGTTCATACGATAGTAAATGTCCATATTTCTGAATTAGCTCAAGTGATTTTTTATCAAATATTTTCCCATCTTGATTGCGATAAAACAAATAGTACAATGGCGAATAGATTTTTTCCAACTTTTCTTTTAACGTTATTTCAAATGAGTTTTTTCTTTCAAATCGTTTACCTTTTATAATCAGCACAGAATTGGAAACAAAAGTAAAAAATGCAACAAGGCCTGTAATGCAAGCTGCAATTACAGCTGGTTCTTCAAAAGTTGCCATTGGTATCCTCCTAATACCTCATAATATAAACTCTATTTCATCATTATTGTTAAGTGATAGTTACGTTTCTGAGAACTCAGCTTTTATTGGTTTATATCCTATAACATAGTCCGCACTCCTTCCCTCTATACTTGTATGGTAACATAAGATTTTTTTATCAAGGATGCCACGAATATAAGAACAAAACAATAAAAGTGTCCGCAACGTGTAATTATCTTAATACGGACACTTCTCTTTTAAATGTTCATCTTAATCTTCAAAGAAATCAATATTAACCTTCTTCACACTATAACGTTGTTCCTCAGCAACACCGACGTCATACTGATACATATATCGTGTGAGATCAATACCATTAAGCAAGATAATCTTTTTCTCGATCCGCCGAACATACTCCAATGCTTCCTTTGTAAAGTCAGACGTTGTGATAAAGACTCCTTTTCGTGCCCGATTCCCTTCCAGGCTACCAACAAATCGTTGAATCTCAGGTCGTCCCACAACACTCTTCCAGCGCTTCGCTTGGATATAGATCATATCAAGGCCTAATACATCTTCCTTAATGATACCATCGATACCGTCATCCCCGCTTCGTCCTATCGCTCGTCCTGCATCTTGAATCGAACCACCATAGCCCATCGATACTAGCAATTCAACAACTAATCGCTCAAAGAATTCAGATGTACAAGCCATAATCCGTTCTAATAGCTCTTCACACACCTGACTCTGTACGAGCTCATAATTTTCTTCCAACAACTCACGTGGTGATAATTGCGATTGGGGAACGAACTTCTCAAGGTCATATGTTTTATTCCCCTGTTTAAATGTTAGAAACTCTTCATATCTCATCAAGTAGTTTAAGTTCAAAGAAGAAGCCTCTGGGTCAGTTAATACTTCCCTTCCCCGTTCGGTTATACGGAAAGTACCACGCTTAGGACTAGACAGCAAATGGGCTTTCTTCAAGTACGTACGTGCCCATCCAATTCTGTTGTGGTACACTAACTGTTTACCGCTTGGAATTAACTCCTCCCGATCTTCCAGAGATAACTGAAAATAATTGGCCAAAGCTTCGTATGCTTCTTGCAGTGTATGATCCTGTCCGTCCTCTAATAATTTTAGAAACGGATACATAAAAGCCTGATAATCCGGTACTGCCATCGTCTAACCTCCCATAGAGTACTATTTATGCACCTCAGCTTATTGCTTCATCTGAAATTGAAGCAGTTCTATCGCACTTTCCTCTGTTTGAGCGTTTGCTACCAGCTAAACCTTGGGAAGCTTTATTGATAATGGACTATCGTAATGAACCGAGATAATTTGATATTATTTAGCCACTCTTAACGATACGTATACGTATACTCTTCCCCATTGCAAGAAATAATGACTTTAATAGGTTTCTTATCTTTCGCTACCTCTGCTGGAACTTCGGCTAGAAAATGCAATGTGCCTGCTTTTAATGGTTCAATCCGTGTAATATTGGTATACGTAAAGTCACCACCGCCATCCTTCTCGATCACAGAAAAAGCGTTATACTCATACTTGTCATCGTACATCACTTTGACCGACACAAAATCATCTGCCGATTTGCCGACAGTCAGCAAGCTCTTCACTTTAATCACTACGTCAAAGTAGGTGTTCGAGGCGTCTTTCACTTCGTAATACGAGTAAAAGCTGTTTGGTTTGGGCGGCTCTATTTTGGTTGCGAACTTCGCGCCTTTAATGGTGAGATCGGTGAAATCCGCAATTTCCTTCGCCTTGTTTACTTCAATGATTTTGTTATCTGCTCCCGGCGCCTTAGCAGGCGGAACCTCTTCCGTAACAGCCTCTTCTTTTGTTTTATCGTCTGCATTCGCCTTCTGGCCGCCAGCATTCTTGGCTAAGTCTTCCTTGAGCTCTGCATTTTCCTTTTCTAAAGCTGCTATTTTCTGTTCCAGTGCCTCTGTCCACGTGTTGTTACTGCTGCATCCAGTTATAGATAGCGCTAATAACAATGATGCTAAAAGTACAGCTATTGGTTTCTTTCTATTTGTTTCTCCTCCTTTTATATTACTTAAATATACTATCATATGAATATATATAAATATAAAGGTGGTCAATTATTTATGAAAATTGTCTTAATTGTAACTAGTAATGCAGTCATCCCTCTGTGTTGGACAGGGGGAACTATGGCACTCAACAGCACGTAAGCATAGCATCCCACCTTTCTCGCTTTACAAGTAGATGAAACAAAGATCGAGACAAGGTGGAGATTACCATGAGTAAAAAATAGGTAACCCGAGTTCACCATAGACGACAGAAAAATGAATAGAAAAATATGAACAAGGAACAAGTTGCTAGGCGAGAAAGATATAAAGAGCACCAGTCTGCGTGAACTTGCAGAAAAAGCATCCGCACATTCAATGGAAGTGGCCCGAAGATGGATCGCATTAGGTTATCAGGTACAGAAGGTGCTAAGAGTCTGTAATATTGCTCATTGCACTTACTCTACCAGCGTCAGGTTAGTCCGAAGCAAAAGCGTTTCTACAAAAGAGGCCTTCCAGTGCCCGGGTACTCCCTTACGTTTAGAGGAGGAAAGGTGCCCGATTGGCTGATAAAGAAGCATATTGAGCATATACTAGAAGTTGAAGAGGCCTCCTACGGTACCTTAAGATAACAATACGTCGCATTCACCACATTCAGAAAGATTAACAAGTAGAAGGTTTACCGCCTGTGCAAAGGAATGGGGATACGAGAAAGGAGTCCCGTCCACATCGCTTAGCTAGCCAACAACATGGGAGACCGGGCCCAACCAATTGTGGCAGTTGGACGTGAAAGACGGATGCGTAGCTGACTTGCAGTGCTACCTCTATACGGCGAATATGATTGATGTCTTCGATCGTAAGATACCACTGGGGAAAAGACTGTACCACCAAGGATATCTTGGCAACCGCGTCCAGAAAGCGCTGCTGAGTCGAAACATCTTCTTACAATACTTTTAGTCATTCGAACGGATAACGGACCATAGTTTAAAAGCAACAAATTCAGAGAATTTTACAAGGTCGTAGAAGGACGACGTATCAATGAATAAATGCCCTCCAAAATGCGTATGTAGAGTCGTTTCACAGCATTTTGGAACGTGAATGCTTTAAGCGACATATGTTCATGAGCCTCGGGGAATCCTTTGACGCAGTGGGCCGGTATATGACTTTTACAACAACCGAAAAATCCACATGAATTTGTACGGCTATTTTCCTGTGGAAATTCTAACGAAACTCAAAAAACAAAATGAGCATTTAATATGCGCTTTATTAAGATAAGTATTTTTTATCTCTGGAAGTGTCCAAAATTAAGGACGGGTCTGATTCATTGGATTTAGAGGAGACATCATTAAGCAACGAGTCGTAGAAGTATTTCCATAACAGCATGAGAATTTATTCTTTTAGGATATGGGATTTTATTTTATCTGATCGCACCAACCACAACAACTTATTATGCATAATAAAGGTGAAAAAATTAATAAGAAAAACATGCATAGAAAAAAGTGCCGCTTAGGAACAAGCGACACTCGGCAAATATTCATATGTTTAATTCCTGAATTCACCTCTAACCTCTGTACCGTCAAAGGAGGCTTTTGGATAATAATAAATCATTATTGGCCATCCAGTGAATGAAGCAGATTTTTTCAAATTCACTGCAATTTGTTTACCATCAGATGATTCACTTACTGTTTTATTGAATATTTTTCCGATTTTCCCGTCCGATATATTAATAACTCCCAGACAGTCAACCGTAACTTCTGCTTTAATATTTCTTTTGGTATTTGTAGTATCCCATGCGGTCATATAAAAGTCCCATTCATTCTTACCAAGTACATTATGCTCGTAGTCAACATAACCTGTAAGTGCATATATTCCCTCTTGGCCTTGAAAGAATTTCCTATCTTCAGTTGTTAGGGTTGTGAAATCTTCATTTTTTGGCAGAATGTATTCTCTTACGAATTGTTCGTCTTCTGCCGAAAAAGGAACATTTACAGCATATCTATTTAAAATGTTTTCAAATTTATTAAGTATTTCTTCTTTAGACATATTGGGTTCGGCAGTAGTAGAATTGTCAGCAAACGCAGAGATTGGAAGAATCAGAAGCAAAAACGTCATGAACAAGATTATTACTTTTTTATTCATGTAAATAACCTCCAAAATAGTATATTATAACTTACAAAGGGGGTGATTTTTTGAGCTTCGTTTTTGAAAACTTTCTCTTCTCGCTCTTCATTCTTGCTGTCCTAATTGTAGCTGTCGTTGGAGCGGTAATAGTTATAGCAAAAAAAATAAATAAATAACAAATTAGATCATAACATCACATCCCAATATATGTAATATGATACAAATAAATTATAACCACCTCATTATTTAAATTCAATGTATTTTTTTACATTTCTCAATATTGCGACTAAATTTATTGAGAAATCAGTTGTAATCAACACATACAAATGTTTTTTATTTGAAGCCACTTTATTGGCTTCTTTTTGTTTGTATGGAAACACATCTTCTCGTATATCTAACTCAATGGTTCAAAAATGCTTCACCACCATAGTCTGCTTTGAGGCTACAATCATCCAATAGGTCAATCAGAAAAGCCGACTCGAACTTCCCCCTGATGACGTGAGAATTGTTTGACTTGCTGACCTAGATGATACCCCTATGAAATGAACCACTCTTCTGTGTTTGTCTTACCATTCCCAGTGTCAGCAAGATTAAAGATTATAGCGGCATGCTTCTTGGCAGATGCGGATCGAATAACCACGGAAAATTCCGTCTCTTAGCTTGAAAGCAGGAGAAGCCGCAAAATCTATTTCATTTAATTTTATTCGACTACCTCCGGCCAAGGCTTGACTCGACCCTCGGATTGCTAATTCTTTCTACCAGTAGCGTACATAAAATGATACATCAACATTTTAATCAAACTCATCTCAAAAAAACATCCCCTACCAAAGCTTCCGCCCCAGTAAAGGATGTTCTCCACTCTATTCAACTTCTACGCCAACCGATACACCCGCGCCTCATACGGCTTCAACCGCAGCTCACCTGCATTCGATTCCACCGCATAATTCCCTATAAGCAGCTCCGCTCCCTCTAATGACACAGAAGCAGGCAGTTCACACGCCACCACCGTTTGCTCCGAAATGTTCAACACAACCAGCCATTTCTCCCCATCCAACGAACGGATGTAAGCATAGAGCTGCTCATGCTCCTCCAACAATGGCTCGTAGCTGCCGTAGACCATCACCGGATGCTGCTTCCGCAGCTGGATGAGCGTCTTGTAGTAGTAAAAGACAGAATTCGGATCGGACAGTGCCGCGCTTACGTTAATATCCCGATAGTTCGGATTCACCTTAATCCATGGGGTGCCGTCGGTGAAGCCGCCGTTCGCTGAATCGTCCCACTGCATCGGCGTGCGGGAATTGTCCCGCGCCAGATGGAGCAGGCTCTCGAACACTTCCTGCGGATCGCGGCCCTTGCCGACTTCTTCCTTATATTTGTTTTTCATCGCTATGTCGTTGTAGTCATCGATGGAATCGAAGCGGACGCCGGTCATCCCAATCTCTTCCCCTTGATAGATGTACGGCATGCCGGGCAGCGTATGCAGCAGCGTCGCGAAGCACTTCGCCGACTCCACGCGGTGCGTCGTATCGTTGCCGAACCGGGTGACGACGCGGGTATGGTCATGGTTGTTCAGGAATTGGGAATTCCAGCCCTTCCCCCACATGCCTTCATACCAGCGCTTCTGAATCTCCTTGAAGCGCTGCATATCCCAATGCGCCATATAGTCGCACACTTCGAAGTGGAATAACGTATGCAGCTCGCCGCGCTCTTCGCCCACATACAGTACGCCGTCTTCCGGCGTAACGAACGGGATTTCCCCGACCGTGAAAATGTCGTAATGCTTCAGCACCTTGTCGTGCATTTCTTGCAGGTATTCATGAATACCGGGGTTGTTGCCCAAGTATGAAATGTCGTCCGGGTTCGCCGCGTCTGGGAATCCGGCCTGCTTCGCGAGCAGGTTAATGACGTCCATGCGGAAGCCGTCGATGCCCTTATCCAGCCAGAAGCGCATCATGTCGTATATTTCCTCGCGCACGCGCGGGTTATCCCAGTTCAGGTCGGGCTGCTGCACGGCGAAGGAATGGAAGTAATATTCTCCCGTCGCTTCGTCATATTCCCACGTGGAAGGGGTGAAGTACGAGCGCCAGTTGTTCGGCTCCTTCCGCCAGATGTAATAGTCCCGCTTCGGATGGTCCTTCGCAGAGCGCGACTCCGTGAACCACGGATGCTGATCAGAGGTATGGTTCACGACCAGGTCCATAATGAGTTTCATGCCGCGGGCATGCGCCTCTTTCAGCAAGTGGTCAAAGGTGTCCATCGTGCCCGCTTTCGGCATAACTGAGCGGTAGTCCGCAATATCGTAGCCATTATCCACATCCGGCGATCCGAAGCACGGATTGAGCCAGATGACGTCTGCTCCGAGATCGCGGATATAGTCGAGCTTCTGGATGACCCCCTCCAAATCTCCGTACCCATCCCCATTCGTATCATTGAAGCTTCTCCAATATACCTGATATACAACAGCCTCTTTCCACCACGTTCGCTTCATCTGCCTGCTCCTTCCTGCATCTTCTGCCACTATCCTTCTCATCTATTGCGATTATTGCGAGAATCGGCCGTCACGAAGACGACCGTTATTTATTACTCTATATACACTACTTCCATATACACTACTCTTCCACACCGGATTGCACAATGGTCAATCCAGTCGTGTTGCCAAGCACCTCGACGCTTACCTCGTCTGCACCGTCCGCCAGACGGGTCACCTTCAAGGACAGCTCGCCCGCGCCAATACGCAGCCGCTCGACCGTCAGCCCGCCAATCCCTTCCGGCAGCATCGGATTGATGCGAATCTTACCGGCAAGCACGTTCGGATTCAAGCCGAGCATCGCCTGCACGAAGGCGACCGCCGTGCCCGCCGACCAAGCCTGCGGTGAGCATGTCGAAGGATACGGCACCGGCTCGCCCAGTTCCGCGCCGTGTCCGCAATACAATTCGGGCAGCCGCTGGTACTCAAAATGCTGCGACGCCGCAAGCAATCCAGAGATGACCTTGCCCGCTTCCCGCTTGAAGCCCAAGCGGCTCAAGCCGAGCAGAATCAAGGCATTGTCATGCGGCCAGACGCTGCCATTATGATAGCTCATCGGATAATATCCAGCCGCCTCCGTGCTCATCGTGCGGATGCCGTATCCGCCGAACATGTCTGCCGCAAGGAGCCGCGCGGCGACCTGCTCCGCACGCGAACGCTCCGGCAGACCGGACAGGAGCAAATGTCCCGGATTGGAGGTGACGGACTCCACTTGACGCTGTTCTTTGTCGAGCGCGATCGCATAGAAGCCTTCCCCTTCCATCCAAAAGTCCCGCTCGAATCTGGCCTGCAGCTCTTGCGCCTCCCGTTCCAGCCTTTCCGCCAGCGCGGCATCTCCCATAGCGGAGAATACGGGAGCCAGACCCTTTTTCGCCTGATACACATACCCTTGCACCTCAGACAGCGCGATCGGTGAAGCGGCGTATTCTCCCGAAGCATGGACCATCGAATTGCTCGAATCCTTCCAGCCTTGGTTCGGGAATCCCTTCTCCGCCTCTTGATGGTACGTCACGAACCCTGCGCCTGCCAAGACAGCACGGTCGATCCATTCGAGCGCTCGCAGCATGTTCGGCTTCAGTTCCTCCGCAAACGTAAGATCGCCCGTCCAGCGCACATATTCGCAGATGAGCGCAAGGAATAGCGGTGTGGAATCGACGGTTCCATAGTAAGGGGAGAATGGGGATTGCTTCGTCGTCACCAGCTCGCCGAATCGGATCTCGTGCATAATCTTGCCGGGCTGCTCATCGCGCCATGCATCCCGAGCCTTGCCCTGAAAAGCCGCCAGCGTCCGCAGCGTGCCTTTCACCTTCTCGGGACGAAGCGGCAGCATGAACAAGGATGTGATCAGGCTGTCCCGACCGAACGGTACCGCGAACCATGGCAGTCCGGCCACCGGGGTATCGCCATAGCCGACATCGGTCATGAGCATCCGCAAATCCTGCACCCCGCGCCGATACAGCCCGTTGAACAGCTCGGAATCGGTCGTGACGCTGACCGTCTCCTCATCCCATGCCGCATAGGACGCCTCCAAGCGGCTCAGGCCTTCCTCGAACGGCAGCACAACCGCCGCCTTCTGCCCTGCCAATAACGGCATGATGGCGAAGCAGATGCGCACCGACTCCTTCGGCTCCAGCTCCAGCACGAAGCTTATCGTACCGTCTTCCTCCACGCGTCCCGCTTCCCTGTCCCACTGCACCACGGTTTCCCGCATCATGCCGTCTGCGCCCTCATAACGGATCGACGCTTGCCGATCTCCCGTCTCCCGGCCGATAATCCGTCCCACTTCCCCTGTCCGGTATTTCCGGACGAGGAACATGTCCTGGAAGTCGGCATCGAACGAGACCGCTAGCTCACAGGCGGCCGCCTTCGGGAAATAGTTCGTCACCGTCATCCGCTCATACAGCACGCCGTCGTAAATGAACCGCTCCCGCTGGAGCTCGATCGCCCCTTCGTCCTTGCGCTCCTTCATCGTCCGGATGGACGCGAAGTAGCTTTTGTCCGACGCCGAGGATAGCAGAGCAGGCTTCTCACCGTCAATATATACTTCCATGCGGCTCAAGAACCGCGTATCCTTCGTATACAGGCCATATCCGCCGTCATGTTCCGCCGCGATATCTCCGCCCTTGTCCGTCAAGTAGAACACATCGCCTTCTTTAATGACACAATAGTCCATGTTTCCGCCTCATTCCCTTGTCATTTTGCAACGCATCGGCAAGTCATCGATGCAATCCACATCCATGTCGTCTGTCTATCCTCCATTTCAATATCTAACTCCTGACTTATCATCACAATGTGTACAGGCATCCCTTCTATGCTGCTGTTAAATAACTGATTTAACTGAACTGATACAGAGGCAGACTCCATGCGGCATCTGTCCATTCCTCTCCGCTACTACTTGTACCTTTTCCTTATCCCTTGATACCGGAGCTGGAAATGCCCTCGACATACTGCTTCTGGAACAGGAAGAAAAAGACGAGAATCGGCAAGGTGGACAGCACGACCCCGGCCATGATGAGCGGAGTATTCTCGAAAAACATATCCTTGACGCTGTTGAGTCCGACGACAAGCACGTATTGGTCAGGATTGTTGGCCAGCGTGCTCGGAATGAGATAGCTGTTCCACGTGCCCGCGAATGCGAGTATCGACATCGTGATGAGCGGTGACTTCGCCAGCGGATAGACGATGCGCCAGAATGAGCCCATCTTCGTCAAGCCATCCAGTCTGGCTGCCTCAATGAATTCATTCGGCACGCTGATGAAAAATTGTCTCATCATGAAAATGTACAGACATTGATACAGGAACGGTACGGTTAACGCCGCGAACGTATTCAACCAGCCAATCTGCGCCATATTGACGTAGACCGGAATCAAAATCATCTGATACGGTACCATCATCGTCGCCACGACGATCCAGAAGATGAGCCGCTTGCCCGCGAACTCCAGCTTCGCCAGCGCAAAGCCCGCCAGCGGATTAATGATCAGGCTGCCGATAATGACGAGCCCCGTCATGATGACCGTGTTCAGGAACCATTTCGGCACGTTATACGCATCATTCGTAAAGAACAGCTTATAATTGTCTATTGTCCAATGCGGCATGCCCCCAAGCTTATTGACATCCTGCATCGTCACGAACGAGGTATATAACGTATAGGCGAATGGAAGAAAGAACACCAGTGCGAGCAAGAGGACGACGGTATAATGAAGCAATTGGGTAAAGCGCTTGTTAGCCTGCATTTGGTGTCACTCCTTATCGCCCAACCATTTTTTCTGAAGGAACGTAATGAACATAATAATGAAGAAAAATAAAACGACGGCCGCGCTTCCGTAACCGATATTCATATACCGGATGCCGTGCTGATAAAGTACGTGACGACCGTGCTCGTCGCTCCGGCCGGAGAACCTAATGCGCCGTATCGCGAGATGGCGGCGATCTGATCGTAGATCTGGAAGCCGAGCAGCGTCGCTACCGACACGACGAAGAACGTGACTGGCTTCAGAGAAGGGAGCGTAATATAACGGAACTGCGCCCATTTGGACGCGCCATCCATCTGCCCCGCTTCATACAGATCCCGCGGAATCTCCTGCAGCCCGGACAAATACACGATCATGCTGAACCCGCACTGCTGGAAAATAAACAAGATGCTGACGAACAAAAGCGCATAGCGCGTATCTGCGAACCAAGTCACATCCTCGAACCCGAATAGCGTGAAAAACTTCGTCACGAAGGTCCCCTTCTTGAACAGCATCATGAACACCGTCGTCACCGCGATCTGCGACGTAATATACGGAATGAAGAAGACCGTGCGGAATATTCCCTGGCCCTTCATTTTCTGATTGACGAGCACCGCCATCAGCAAGCCAAGCATCGTCTGCACCGGAACGGCGATAACGACGATTTGCAAGGAATGAAGCACCGCCTGATAGAATTCAGGGTCATTCAAAATCTTGATATAGTTCTGCAGACCAATGAATGTCGCATCGTTCAACGCCGTGAAGCTGACATCCTGGAAGCTGCGGAGGAAGGACTGTGCGAACGGGTACAGAAACCACCATACCCATAGCACCAAAAACGGCAGCGTGAACAGCCAGCCGACCGCAGCATCCGAATCGGCGAGCGATCGGAGCCATGACGGACGGTTCGAGCGACTGCGATCAATCATTGCATTTCTATTCTCATAGGCAGCCATTTGCAAGCCTCCTGAATGTTCAATATTAAGTCGCCATATCGGCGAATAAAGCGGTTCCCGCTTCACAACACGGAAACGGGAACCCGATTACCTACTGAAATTGTTGCTGAATGCCGTCGAGCAATTGCTGCGGCGACTGGCTTGTTCCGCCCAGAATAGCCGCTTCCAGCTGTTTCACCAATTCATCAATGAACTTCTTCGTTTCTGCCGGATAAGCGAAGTCAGTGCTATAGTCGAGCGCCTTCTCCACCGCCTTGAACTCTGGATTCTCTTCGAAATATTTTGCCGACAAGCTCGTTACCGCCGAATTAAAGCCAAGCTTCAGGAACTCGGTCTGTGTCTTGTCATTTGTCAAATAGTACGCAGCCTTGAGCGCCGCTTCCTTGTTCTTCGCGTCCTTCAATACGACATAAGCGTCGGAAATCATCGTGCCGCCATTGACTGTGCCCTTAGGCACCGGAAGCGCGACATAGTTCAGGTTCGGATTGGCATCCTTCAAATAGCCTTTGTACCAATATCCGCCCGTCGTCATCGCCGCTTTGCCGTTCGCAAATACTTCGCCATCCCAGCCGTAACCCAACGCTTTCGGTGTAACGGCTACGCCTTCTTTGTACATATCAAAAATCTTCTGCAGCGCCTGCACGTTCTCGGCCGAGTTGATCGTCTTCCCGTTGCCCCAGCCGCCGCCGTAGCTCTTGACATAGTTCGTGATATGATAGGCATCGATGTTGATTGTAATGCCGTACACGTCATCCTTCGTCAATTTCTTGGCGGCCGCTTCCACTTCGTCCCATGTCTGCGGATACTCACCAAGACCCGCTTCCTTCCACATGTCAGCGTTGATGAAGAACATCGACGGCATTGTAAGATTCGGAATGCCATACAGCTTATCATCCACCTTCCAAATATCCGCCGACGAAGCCGCGAAGCGGTTCATGTCGACATCTGACGATGCGATGAGCTCGTCCAACGAAGTGAACAGGCCTTTGTTAATATACTCGTACGCCCCTTCGTTGGAAATCTTAATGAAGTCCGGCGCTACACCCGCCGCAATTTCACCCGGCAGCACATTCCAGAACTGCTCGCTGCTCGGATACTGCTTGATTTTCAATTCCAAATTCGGATACTGATCGCTAATGGAAGCCGCTGCATCCTGATAAATTTTCAAATCCTGCGCCGTGCCCCAGAACCCCATCGTCACTGTCGCTTTTTCCTGTGACTCATCCTTGTCCGCCGCCGGGATGCCGCCCCCGTTGTCCTTGCCGCAAGCTGTAACCAGCAGCAGCAGCGACACCAGCATGAACACGGTAAGCCTTTTCATTTTGCTCATGACCTCTCCTCCAAATCTGTTCGGTTGTGAACCTCTAAATACAATGGTACCGGTTTCAGCCGGCAGGCGACATTATTGAAATGATGATTCATTTATCAGGATTGACTTTGTTTCTGGAGCTTAACAGCAGCCCTTCCAAGATGAGCCGTTTTATTTAACGCGATTGACATTTCTTTAACGAAATCGAACTATCTTATTTGGTGAAGGTCTTCGTGCCATGCGTAAGCAAGTTACACTCGATGATGTTCAGCACATTGTTAAAAAAACACAAACACCCCCCAAAGGAACACTTATTGTTATAAGTCCCCTCTGAGGGCCGCCGCTTTATATATGTTATTTTTGGACCATGGTTTCAGCAAACTTGATCAAGTCGTCCTTCGTTAATGTATTTTCCGGGTTCGCTGAGATTCTAAATGGCTTGCCCTTTTCGAACCAAAGAAGGGGATACTTTGCCTAACGAATTTTATGGTAAATAATTTTACAGGTTGTATTTTTTTCTCATTTTTTCTTTTTCGACTTCTGTCCTAGGATCATCTATAACTGACAAATTCAGCTTATCTACCACCTCGTTAACGACATCATCAATCGTTAAATCATCAACATTTATTTTGAAAGCTTGAATATCAGCTATTTCTTGTCGCTTTATACTAAATTGTTTATAAGGCCATGAGTCTGCGCCTTCTCCACGAGAACTTAGATTAATTAACAATTTTTCATTCGAAATATCTAAAACTATTTCTTTACTATCTATTCCGTTATCTTTTAAGCCTCCAAAAATTTGTTCTCGATATAACTGATTAGTTAGCGTCATTGGAACAATAATTGTTTTTTGAGGAAGTCTGCTAGAAAGCTCTGTGAGAACAGATACAACCATTTCTCTCCATGCCAAATAATGCTGAAAATCATTTTCGGCTGCCTCAGCAGGAACAACGTTCATCAAGTGTGAACCCAAATCTTCAGGATCAGATCGCATGGAATCTGGAAGCAGATAGTCGAGCTCATAAGAAAGTGTTGTTTTACCAGCGCCAAATGTTCCGTTTATCCATAAAATCATAGTTTCACCTTCTCATTCTTAATCGTCATGCTTAAATTCCCCCTAATCCTTATCAGACCAAATACATATGCTTGTCCTTATCTTTAAACCCCATTTTTTCGTACAATTTGAGAGCTTCGTCATTATTTGTTAACACGTTCAATTCCAAATAATCTAAGTTCCGTTCCTTCTGCCAATGGCTGCAAGCTTTAATTAATTCTTGAGCATAGCCCCTCCCACGAGCAACAGGATCAACAACCAAATCCATTAAATAGGCGTATTTATGAGGAACAAACATAGAATAAGGTGGTGTTTGATTTTCAACAACAAGTGCAAACCCATAGATTTCCCCCTCATCTAAAACTAAAAGAAAATCACTTTTGTCAGAAGAAATCTGTTCGGATATGAACGCCCTAGATTATTCGGCTGAATGGAAGAAAAGCGGTTGTTTCTTTGCTATACTATCTATCAGAATTTTATATAATTCATGAATACACCCAACGTTTTTTTGCTCTGCTTTAACAATCTTCATTTTTACAACTCACTTTCATCTACTTTTCCATTATTTATTATCTAGTATTGTTCAAAAAAACACAAACAACCCCCGGAGGAGCACTTATTGTTATAAGTCCCCTCTGAGGGTTGTCGCTTTACATATGTTTATTTGTCTGTTTTAGACAGCCTGCATTCAGCCGTTTATTGCGACTTTGTGTATTTATTTTCTGACCATCGTTTCAGCAAGCTTGATGAGCTTCTCCTTCGTCAAGGGGTTCTCTGGATTCGTTGTGATTGTAAATTGCTTGCCCTTCTCGAACCAAATAAGAGTGTTTCTTATGAGTTCTGGATTATTTGCGAATTTCGGATTTTTCTTTATGATTTCAGCAGATCAAAATCAAATTATTTTCCCCATTCGTATACTCCAGCTTAATTGAATCAGCTTTTGACCAATTATACTTTTTCGAATATACCTCTTTCCCTTTCTTTTTAGCCTCCGCCTTCAATTCTTTCTGAAACTGTTGATCTATTTCGCCATGGAGCTTTCCCTTGGCGAAGGTATATTCTTCCGGCATGACAGATGGCTGTTGCAGCACCGTCCCTTTCAAGGTGGACGCCTTCTTCATATAATCCGCGTATGTATTGAATTCAGGACTTGATGCCCCCATGTAAAAAAACTCCATTCCAGACTTCTTCGATTTGTCATTACTGACATAAACACAATATGTATCGTCCGGATTTTTCTCGAGTATTTTATCCAGTCTGTCCATCTCTTCTTTTTCCATCTTTTCCTTTGCGATTAATGCCTTTGCGGCGGCCGTCTTCACTGCTATATCCTTTACGATTGGGGATGGAGCTGCCTCCGCAGCTATATTCATAGAACTGAACAGCAGCATGCTGCTGATAGTGGCAATTGCCAATTTCATCGTCGTTTTCATTTGTTATTGCTCCTCTCTTGTTCTCATTACGATTGCGTCTCATTTATATAAAAATCTCGAATTGAACATTGAAGGATTCATACAAGGAATTGCAGCTACGCTTACATACGTTATTTGTTTGAAAGCACCATCGTTTTGGCCAGCTTGATCAGATCTTCCTTCGTCAACGGATTGTCTGGATTCGTTACGATAGTAAATTGTTTGCCTTTTTCGAACCAATAAAGAGTGTTATTTGTGTACTCTACTCCGAGTTTCGGATATTTCTTTCTCACTTCCTCGGCAGATTCATAGACATATCCTTTCTGTTTAACAGGTTGCTTCGGATCAAGACGCTTATATTCCAAGAACAATTGATTTTCTCCATTCGCATACTCTAGAACGATTCCGTTCGCTCGCGTCCAGTTAATCTTTTTGGAATAAATCTTCTTCCCAAGCTTCTTCGCCTCGGCCTCCATTTCTTTTGTATACTCAGTGCTGTATGGACCGGTGATTCCTGCCGTCACAAATTGATAACCTTCCGGCAGGTCAGCAGGTTGTTTCAACACCGTATCTTTCAAAGTTGACGCCTTTTTTTGGTAATCTTTATATGTATCGAACTTTGGAAAAGAGTTCCCCATGGAATAAACTTTAGCTTTTTTTTGTTTAGTTACCTCGTTGCTGACGTATACCATATACGTATCATCTGGATTTTTTTCAAGCAATTCGGCTATTCTCGCCTGCTCTTCTTTCTCTAGCTTCTCCCCTTCATTCTCAGCCTTCGGCTTAACAGCCGCCGTCTTCACCGCTCTGTCGCTTACGGACTGGGTGGAAGCTGCCTCCACAGCGAGATTCATAGAACTGAACAGCAGTATACTGCTGAGAGTGGCGATTACCAATTTCGTCGTATTTTTCATTTGTTATTGCTCCTCTCTTCTTACAAAACGAATTGGATTCATCTATATAACAATCTCAAGTCGGTTATTTGTGACATGAATCGCGGCAATGTTCAAAAAAATACAAACAACCCCAGAGGAACTCATATTGCCATCAAGTCCCCGCTGAGGGTTGCCGCTTTACATATGTCATTTTTTGACCATAGTTTCAGCATGCTTGGTCATTTCGTACTTCGTCCATGTTTCCCGGTTGCAAGAACCCGAAGCGTATGCTTTCGAAGCGAGTTTTGCTCCACAAAACTTGTAAGGAGAAGCGGAATGTAGGCCAAACTACATGAGCATCTGAAATGTTTCCGCAGGAAACATACTTCGGAAGCATAAGCTTTTCAAGGGTGAATGCAAGATTCGATGTCGAGCCTGCTTACAGTTATAACTTCGTGAGCAAAAGGGATCCCTTTTCAGCACCGAGAAGGTTGCAAGAACCCGAAGAAGGAGAAGCGGAGTGTAGGCCAGACTACATGAGCATCGGACTTCGAGGGTGAATGCAAGATTCGATGTCGAGACCGCCTACAGTTATACTTCGTGAGCAAAAGGGATCCCTTTTCAGCACCGAGAAGGTTGCAAGAACCCGAAGAAGGAGAAGCGGAGTGTAGGCCAGACTACATGAGCATCGGACTTCGAGGGTGAATGCAAGATTCGATGCCGAGACCGCTTACAGTTATACTTCGTGATCAAAAGGGACTCAGACCGTTTCTTTGCGGTACTCCTTGGGCGACATACCGACATACTTATGAAACACAATCGCAAAATGGACCTGACTGTTGAAGCCGGTCATATCCGCCACCTCGTAAATTTTGTAACGGTAATCCAGTAAGAGCTCCTTCGCCTTCTCGATGCGCACCTCATTGAGATAATCGAACAGGCCCCGGTTCACCTCCTGCTTGAACAGCCGGCTAACATAGTTCGGGCTCACGTGGAACTGCTCCCCCAAGCTTTTGAGCGAGATCTCATCCCGATAATTCGTATCGATATATTGCAAAATACCGCGGATAAGCGGACTGTATTCCTTATGCTGCTGCGATAACTTCTCCGCCAGCCGTTCATTGAACAGCGAATGATAGACAACCGACAGCTCGCTGAAATCCTCGATTTCTTCCAGCCGGTTCGCATCGCCCCAATATTCCTCGCCGTCCTTCAGCATAAAACAGCAGGCCTTGATAAATTTTGCGGACATCCTTCTCGTCCATGCATTCGCTCTGCTGCAGGAACTGCTCCCACGCGGACAGGCTGCGGGCGAATTCATCGTATTTCTCATCCTTCAGCCCGTTCTTCATCGCCGCGATATAAGCGTTCACCTGCTCCAGCGCTTGCTCGGCATCCCCGTTCCGGTGCGCCTGGGCATAAAAGATCGGGTCGTTCGGGTGATAGAACTTCCTTGCCAGCGCCTGCTGCGCCTGCATGACCGCCTGGCCGCACTCGTGATAGACTTGCACGGGCTCGCTTATTCCGAACACGGTATCGATGTTGACGAACCTTTTCAGCGCAGCGCTAATGAGATAGACGAGCTCGTTCACATGCGCGAACGAGGCTTGCACGCTCTTCGTGCCGCTATGGCTCACCAATACGGCGTACAGGTTGTCCTCCAATTGCACATACTCCGCCTCTGGCTCTTTCGACAGCAGCTCAGAGACGATGTTCCCGATCGTATTGGGCAGGATGGACGCATTGTCCTTTGTGTACCGCTTAGCGACTTGCGTGTAATTTTTAATCGTGAACAGCAGCGCATACAAGTTGCCCTCCTGCAGCTTCGTCTGCCGGATGCCGTCCAAGCTGCCGCGAACCATCTGGCGCACAACATCCTCCTTGCTCTGAACAGAGCCCCCGCTGAGGCTATGCGATCCTTCGGAACCGGACTCGGCTTCTTCCTTTAATTTGGACAGCACCGCTTCGATCTCTTGCACATTCATGCTCGGCTTATGAAAATAATCCGCGGCCCCCAGCTTCATCGCCTTTTTAACCAGGTTGAAATCGTCAAAGCTGCTCAGAATGATCACCTTCGCCGGGACGTGCAGCGCTTTCATCTCCTGCAGCACCTCTAGACCGTCCTTCTTCGGCATCTTTATATCAAGCATGACAACATCCGGCTGCCGCTCCAAAATGAGCTTTATCGCCTCCTCGCCATCAGCGGCTTCGCCTACGATTTCCATGCCGGCCGCTTCCCAGCGAATGGCCGATTTCAACCCGATACGAACCAAGGGCTCGTCATCCACGATTACGATCTTCATTGCAATCCCCCCGTTCTTCCTCTGTAATGACCGGAATGATGATTTTGGCGGTCGTTCCGGCATTCTCTGTGCTCGTCATCCACAGACCGCAGTCTGTCCCATAGTTCAGCTCGATGCGCGAGCGTATATTTTTCACCCCAATCCCGTTCATCGGATCCGAACCCGGACCGGGCTGCAATTCTTCCAGATCCGCACCTGACATGCCTCTGCCGTTGTCAGCGACAATCATAACGACATGCTCGCCCTCGCGGTGGATGCGAATGCTCAGCTTCCCTTTGTAAGGAATGCCGTCGAAGCCGTGAAAAATCGCATTTTCCACAAGCGGCTGCAGCAGAAATTTCAACGTCTTGTATGGAAGCACCTCCGGGTCAATGTCATACTCCACCTCGAATTTGTTAAGATAACGGAAATCCAATATATTCGTATAGTTCCGGATGAACTCGACTTCCTCCTGAATCGTCACCTCGTCGCTCTCTGCCTTCGCTGTAAACTTGATCACCGAGGAAAAAGCGGTCAACGCCTCTTCGATTCCGGTCGCTCCTTGAATTTTCGCCATCCACTTGATGACATTGAGCGTATTGTACATAAAATGCGGCCGAATCTGCGATTGGAGCGCCAGCAGTTCCAACCGCCGCTTCTCTTGCTCTTCGTCATAGATGCGTTGAATCAGCCGCCGGATTTCCTGCAGCATATGGTCGATCGTGATACTGATTCGGCCCACTTCCCCATGCTGAATATCAATGTTGACGTCCAGCTTGCCTTGGGAGACCTGCTTCATCTTCGCGTTCAAGTCAGAAAGCGGTTTCGTAATACTCGTCGCGATATATATCGAAGCAAGAATGGACAAGGCGAGCAGAACGAGCAGCGAAATGAAAATCGTCCGCACGATAACGTCCACGAACGAGAACAACTCCTGCTTCGGTATAACCGTCACCGCTTGCCAATTCGTCACCTCGGAAGCTGACGTGATAATGTAATTATCGGCATCTTCCCTCGTTTCGAGCTCTCCGCCGCCTGCAGGCTTCCTATTTTCCAGCACGTTTGCTGCCGCCGACCCGATATCCCCCGGATTTTTGCTGTATACGATGTTCTTCTGCTCATCAATTAAATAGAATTGCGTATGCTCCGTGAAGTGAATGCTGCTCCACAAGCCTGCCAGCTTGTCGATGCCGATGTTAAGCAGAATCAAGCCTAGGTTCTCCTTCGTATATGGGTCGACAATGGCGCGGCCAATCGATACGACCGGAGTGTCATGGAACGACATCAGCTTCTCGGGATGGATGCCGACCGGAACGACAAGCCCTTTTTGCTGCAAAATCGTTTGGATAAACGGCTCGCTGTAAAATTCCTGTTCCAAATAACGATGATCCATATAGCCGTTATTACTTCGTCCCACTACGACATGATTGGTGCTCTGATAGATGACGGCCGAGTCCAACAGATCCGTATAGAGCATCATGCTATTTCGAATAATTCCGTTCACCGTATCGAAGTCCCGGCCCCGCTCGTATAACGGATAAGGGAGCGAATCATAGTCTTTGCGCATAATTTGAAATATCGTCTGATCCCGCTCGGGGTACATCGCCAGCCGCAGCAAGGGCTGCAGGGACGTGTCGATGTTTTTGACGATCTGGTTGTTGTTGTCCACCGCTGCGTCCAAAATCATATTCCGGTTCGAATCCATATACAGCCACGACAACGTGCCGCCGATGATGACGAATGGAATAATGAGAAAGCATGAAAACACGATAATGAGCTTATGCTTCAAGCTTACATTGCGCAGCCGGTTCCTGATGTTCCGCATTCAATCCTCTCCCCGCTGACAGCGCCATTAATGCGCTTACATTGCAAAAAAACAAAAAGCCCATCGCAAGCTGGTTGGCATCGGTGCAGAATCTTAGGTGAGCAGCGTGTGGATGAACTTCTAATCTTAGTGTAACGCATGAGGCAATATACTCAAGGGACACATAATTCCATGTGCTGCGCATTTGGAAACTGATCGGCTAACGGATCGAGCGAGGCAGCCTATCTATTGCAACATGAGTTGAGAACTCTAATACTGCTCATCTTTCTGGCAAAATGAGTTCATCTGTTTCTTAGGCGCTGGTTGCTCGCGCGGTAACAGCAGCCCCCGAACAGCCCATTGGAAAACATACAGCGGAAAGCAGGAATTGAGCGGTTAAATGACAGGGAGACTGCATTTGATCCAATGGATTTGTCAATTGAACAACCAATGATAGTCCCATAAATGTCAAATAACAGAATCGCATTGGACGAATTCCAATGAAGCATCACACCATGAGGTTAGTAGGCTGTTTTCACTGTACAAAATCCAATGGATGAGGCAAAGGGAATCCCCTCCATCCTTTTGTCCTTATTTCTCTCCCCTCTCTATTGAAAGCGGAACCAACCTTATCTCTACCTTCACTACTAAGAACACCTTCCATTCTCGTAATATCCTAAACTGTAAAATTTACATATTCATAAGTTGACATCTCCCCGGTTCTGTCCTATTATTCATACTATTCCAATCAGATTTAACTATTTTAATTTAATTAACAACTCATCCTTTTAATAGGATAGGGGGATATCTCTTTTTTTAAGATATATACCTACTATTCAGATTACGTTACTAAGGATTATACAGACAGGAGAATAAACGAATATGTATGTGCTAAAACGGCTGTTCACCATGCTGGTTACCCTGTGGATCATCGTCACCTTAACCTTTGTAATCATGCATATTATCCCGGGCGATCCTTTTGCTACCGATTCCAAGGCCATCCCTGAATCCGTCTTGGAAAATATGCGGGCCAGGTACAACTTGGATAAGCCATTGCCCACTCAATATATATTGTATTTGAAAAGCTTGCTTACCTTGGACTTGGGGCCTTCCATTCAATCCAAAACAACAGATGTGAACACTCTGATTGCCAGAGGCTTTCTCCCATCCGCCATATTGGGCATACAGTCCATGCTCTTGGCGCTTGTTGCCGGAATCGCCTTGGGCACTATCGCGGCGCTGAACCATAATCGCACCTTCGACTATATATCCATGTTCGTCGCTATGATCGGCATCTCCATTCCGAGCTTCATCTTAGCCCCGCTGCTGATTAAGTATATGGCGGTGAAATGGGGATTGCTCCCCGTCGCATCTTGGGGAACATGGAGGCATACGATCTTGCCGTCGTTGGCGTTAGCCGTCACTCCCGTGGCAATCATCGCCCGCTTCGTGAGGACCAGCATGCTGGAGGTGCTGCATCAGGAATATATACAGACGGCCGAAGCCAAGGGCTTGTCCACTTGGAAGATAGTCGTTCGGCACGGGCTGCGGAATTCATTGATTCCCGTGTTGTCCTTTATGGGGCCGCTGTTCGCCTCGGTCATCACTGGCACCTTCGTTGTCGAGAAAATTTTCGCTATTCCGGGCATCGGCAAATATTTTGTAGACAGTATTTTCAACCGGGATTATCCCGTCATTATGGGCACGACGATTTTTTACAGCGCCGTCTTGGTGATCACTTTATTCCTGATAGATATGTCCTATCGGTTCGTCGATCCGAGAATCAAACTAGCCAGCAAAGGAGATTAGCATGAAAGCATCATCAGCCGAATTGGATCATCTGTTTCACCCCATAGACCGGAGCAGCATGGCAGATCAGGTCCTAACCCGGCCAAGCGTTCCCTTATGGAGAGACATGATCCGGAAATTATTGAAAAACAAACTGTCAGTGCTGGGGCTTGCCCTGCTGCTATTGATTATATTGCTCGCGGTGATAGGCCCGTCCTTGCTCCCCCATTCGCCGAGCACACAATCTTTGACGCGAACGAACCTGCCCCCTTCAGCCGAGCATTGGTTCGGCACCGATGATCTGGGGCGGGATGTATGGGCGCGGACCTGGGCCGGTGCCCGAATCTCGCTTACGATCGGCTTTGCCGCGGCGGCCATCGACTTGGTGGTTGGAATTATGGTGGGCGGCGTATCCGGTTATATGGCGGGGCGGGGACGCCTCGGCGATCGGGTGGACAGCATTCTGATGCGCATCGTTGAGATTTTGTACAGCATTCCTTATCTGCTCGTCATTATTTTGCTGCTTGTCATTATGAAGCCCGGAATCATCACGATGATTGTCGCGCTGTCCATTACGGGCTGGGTGGGAATGGCGCGGGTAGTGCGCGGCCAGATGCTGCAGTTGAAGCAGCAAGAGTACGTATTGGCAGCGCAAAAGCTGGGAACGTCGCATGCACGCATTATTTTCAAGCACCTGCTTCCGAATGCAGCAGGCATCATTATTGTCAATTTGACGTTTACGATACCGGCGGCCATCTTTTCCGAATCGTTCCTCAGCTTTCTCGGTCTGGGCGTTCAAGCCCCTGCGGCCAGTTGGGGCACGATGGCCAACGATTCACTCGGGGTCATCCTGAGCGGGCAATGGTGGCGGCTGTTTTTCCCCGGATTAATGATTTCGCTAACTATGTTTGCGTTTAACGCATTTGGCGACGGGCTGCAGGATGTTCTGGATCCCCGGTCGCACAATTAAGGAGGTGCGCGCATGAATCATTTGCTGGAGGTTCGTCATCTGAATGTTGCTTTCCGCTCCCGTGAGAGGGAACTTCAAGCCGTGCGTGACGTGTCCTTCCATATCAACGAACAGGAAACATTGGCGATCGTAGGCGAGAGCGGCAGCGGGAAGAGCGTGACGGCCCGGGCTATTATGGGCATGCTTCCCTCTCCCTACGGCTCGATTAAAGGCGGAGAGATTCACTTTCAAGGCCAACCCATTACAGGTCTTAACAAAAGAGCGTTGCGGAAAATAAGGGGCTCCGAGATTGGCATGGTGTTCCAAGATCCAATGTCGTCGCTCAACCCTACCATGAAGATTGGCGCGCAGATTGGCGAGGGATTGCTGCAGCACCAGAAGCTTACCCGGGCCGAGGCGCGGCACAGGACCATCGAATTGCTGCAGTTAGTGGGCATCCCCGACGCAGCCAGCCGGTATCACCAGTATCCGCATGAGTTCAGCGGAGGCATGCGGCAGCGCGTCGCCATTGCGATTGCGCTTGCCTGCAACCCGAAGCTCCTCATCGCAGACGAGCCGACTACCGCGCTGGATGTGACGATACAAGCGCAAATCATGGATATGCTGACCAACTTGCAGGAACGCATGGGCAGCTCCATCCTGCTCATCACCCATGATTTGGGTGTCGTGGCTGAAGTGGCCCATCGCGTTGCCGTGATGTATGCCGGAATTATTGTGGAGACGGGTACGGTAGAAGATATTTTCGAGCGCCCCAGACACCCTTATACCTGGGGGCTGCTGCAATCGACACCGAAGCTGGACGCGCCGGATCAGGAGCGCCTCGTACCGATTGAGGGATCTCCGCCCGATCTGTACTCGCCGCCACAGGGATGTCCGTTCGCACAGCGATGTCCTTACGCGATGGAGGTGTGCGTCCATCATCTGCCTGAAGCCATGTCATTCACTGATAACCATAGTGCGCGGTGCTGGCTGAACGATCCCCGTTCCCCTGCGGAGCACGCGCCTATCGCAGCAAGGAGGAACGAATATGCCGGAGCCCATTCTTGAAATTCATGAGCTGCGCAAGCATTTTCACATCGCTTCCGATCGGGTCGTGAAATCGGTTGACGGAATCAGCTTAACCATCCAACCCGGAGAGACGCTCGGGCTCGTAGGGGAAAGCGGCAGCGGAAAATCAACGCTTGGCAAAACAATCGTGGGACTGCTCGACGCTACATCCGGAAAGGTGGTGTTCAACGGCAAAGACACTGCTCTGGCCCGAGCCAAAGAGAAACGGGAACTGAACCGCAATATGCAAATGATCTTCCAAGACCCGCATGCCTCCCTTAATCCCCGGCTGAGAGTCGGAGATATTATCGCGGAAGGGATTGACGCTCATCGGCTGGCAAGGGGGCAAGCCAGAAAAGATCGTGTCGCCGAGCTTCTGGAACGAGTCGGTCTGCATCCGGATCACGCCTTGCGATTCCCCCATGAATTCAGCGGCGGACAGAGGCAGAGGATCGGCATCGCGCGTGCATTGGCGGTGAAGCCGCAGTTCATTGTCGCTGATGAACCGATATCTGCGCTCGACGTGTCGATTCAAGCGCAGATTGTCAACCTGCTGAAGGATCTGCAGGCGGAAGAAGGGCTGAGCTATTTGTTCATCGCTCATGATCTGGCCATGGTCAAGCATATTAGCGACAGAATCGGCGTGATGTACTTAGGTAAAATGATGGAGCTGGCCGACCGCAGCTCACTGTTCCGTGAACCGCTCCATCCTTATACTCAAGCGCTTCTCTCGGCAATACCTGCTTCGGATCCTTCCGTAAGAAGGCTGCGCGAAAGAATCGTGCTGAAGGGAGATCCGCCAAGCCCGATCTCTCCGCCAACGGGATGTCCGTTTCACGCCAGATGTCCCGCCGCCACGGATGTGTGTGCGCATCACATGCCGGAAGGCAAGGAGGTACGCCCCAACCATTGGGTCGCTTGCCATTTATATTAGTTTTTAGAGGTTGTTCAGAAAAGGCCCCTTTTGATCACTTACTTATATTAACGGAGGAAAGACAATGAGAAAATGGAACGTAATGATAGCTATTCTACTATTCGCAGCAGCCGCCTTGGCTGGGTGCGCAGGCAAGGATAACAGTGCCGCCAATCCGTCCGGCGCAGCGCAAGGAACTGCCGAGACCGCTGCTGAGAAGATTCCGCAGGTGCTGACCACGAATCTGTCCGGCGGAGAACCGTATACACTGGATCCTGCCTTCGCATCGGACACGACTTCGTATTTTATTATCGATAATCTGTACGAAGGGCTCTACACCTATGACAAATCCGGAAAAATCGTGGAGGGCGCGGCCAGCAAGGTAGACGTGTCAGCCGACGCCAAGACATACACCTTCACCATCCGCGATGGAGCCAAATGGTCCAACGGCGATCCGGTAACAGCCCAAGACTTCGAGTACTCTTGGAAGCGTATATTGAATCCGAAGACGGCCGCTTATGACCCTTCCTCTCTCTACTACATTAAGGGCGCCGAGGAATATAACACGGGCAAAGGGAGCGCGGAAGACGTTGGCGTAACGGCCAAAGATGAACATACGTTAGTTGTGGAATTAAAAGCGCCGCTCAGCATCTTCCCTATTATTGCGGTGGGACATGCCTATCTCCCCGTCCGTTCGACGGTCGTAGACAAGGACGAGAAATGGGCAGCCGAGTCCAACACGATTGTCGGCAACGGGCCTTACGTTCCACAGGAATGGAAGCATAACGAACAGATTACGCTGGCCAAGAACGATCAATATTGGAACAAGGATGCCATCTCGATGGAGACGATTCATTTTAAAATGGTGCAGGACGCAACGACCTACTATCAAATGTACAAAACTGGCGATCTGGACATGATCCTGTCCTTGCCATTGGATACTATTGATCAAGAAAAGCAAAATAAAGAATATTTGTCTCATCCTTCTTTTAGCGTCTATACGTATTCGTTCAACGTGAAGGAAAAACCGTTCACCAATCAAAAAATTAGACAAGCCTTCGCTTACGCCATCGACCGTGAGTCCCTTACGAAAAATGTGACGAAGGGCGGGGAAACGCCTGCTCTCGGATATGTGCCTTATGGGCTGACCAATCCGTCTGGCAAAGACTTCCGCGACGATGCTCCAGAGAAATACTATGAGTTCAATGCTCAAAAAGCGAAAGAATTGCTTGCGGAAGGTTTAAAAGAAGAGGGCTTGACCCAGCTTCCGCCGGTGTCGTTCAAGTACAACACGGCGGATAATCACAAGAAAGTGGCGGAAGCTCTACAGGAAATGTTCAAAGAAAATCTGGGCGTGGAAATCAAGCTGGAGAATCAGGAATGGAAGACCTACATCGATACGTTCAAGCAGAAAAATTTCCAAGCTGCCCGGATGGGATGGGAAGGCAACTATTTGGATCCGTTGGGCGTGCTGGGTCATTATACTTCTAGCAACTCCAACAACTTCACGAACTGGAGCAACAAGGAGTACGATAATCTGATCGAAAAGTCCACATACGAATTGGACCCGAACAAGCGGGTTGAATTGCTTCAACAAGCGGAGAAAGTGCTGATGGATGACCTGCCGATCATTCCAATCCTGTTCTCAGCAGACACTGCATTGGTAAGTCCTAAGGTAACAGGCATCATATTCGATGCTCGTTCCAACCCTGATCTGCGCTTTGCCACACGGGTCGAACAATAAATGCTCAAGCGTTATATTGCAGTTACCTTCATGATGGCGGGTATGCTCTACATCACATATTCGCCATCTGCCTTCGGCAATGCCGCAGACATTGCCATCGTCAATCAGCTATTCTTGTATAGCTTGATTGCGTTGGTCATAGGCGCTAGCAGTTATGTGTTGCACACCGGATTCTTGACACCTGTCTTGCGGGGGTTCGCGGGACTTGGATCACTATTCGTTCAAAAATCAAAAGCGCTGCGGGAAGAAAACGAACGGCTTCAATCCGATAGCTCCCTGCTCGCTTGGAAAGTCTCTATTTCCCGCAAGTTGGCAGCTTACGCTTTGGGCGGCGGCTCCGGCATGCTGATCGGGTCTGTAAGTCTCCTGCTTTTCTATTTTTGAATTTGCCTCATCATATGATCTGATCATACAGACAGGCTATCCTTTGCGTGGATTTTGTTCTACAGTAGGGATAGCCTGCTGCTTTCTTCACTGCTAATCAAAAGGCTGCGTTAATCCTTAATGTTGATATCTGATATATGTGAACAATAGTTGGGATATCCCATTACCGTTTCAAGTCTGATGGGAAAGCTTGGTTCCGTTACTTAGACAGCAAGGAATATGAGAACACAATCACAGAAGATAAGCAGGAGTTATTATCGGTGCTCCAGGCACTTGAGCAGGCTTGTTACTCAGGCTAGAAGATTACAAACCATGAAACCTTTTGAATATGCCGTTCGCGACAGAGCGCATTCAGACTGACGGGGACTGCTTCATTCGTTCCTTTGCTTCACTCTCCCTATCCTTCAGAAAGAGTACGGCCAAGAGTCGCTGGGCAACCGGCGTCACCATTGTCCGCTTTATACCGACGCTGGGCAGCTGACATCACCATTGAACGCTTTATGCCGACGCTGGGCAGCTGACATCACCATTGTCCGCTTTATGCCGACGCTGGGCAACTGACATCACCATTGTCCGCTTTATGCCGACGCTGGGCAGCCGACATCACCATTGAACGCTTTATGCCATAGCATCTATACGAATCAGCATATGCCATATCCGCGCCAACATCCTTTCTGACTGTATGGGAGAGTGGGCAAAGGATACGAAAGGTCATACCACGGTAGGTGCAACCTGAATGACAGGGATAGTGAGTAGAACGTGCAATAGAGCAGCCCCATTTTGGGTACAGTCTCCCAATTTCGGTCATATGTGCATGAAGCATGAAGTTACTACTGACGCAAAAAACCCGCAAGCAATGTGCGGGATACGAATGGTGTATATCTGGCCCGGACTAGATGTATCAATGATGCGATGCGAGCCGCAGGATTCGGCACCGGCCAGGATGCGCTTCTAAATGGATGTCAGCGGTATTCGTTACTTGAACCATCCCTTTTCCTTGAACCGCGTGATGGCTTCAATCCGATTGCTGACATTGAGCTTATCGAGGATAACGGAAATGTAATTGCGGACGGTCCCTGTTGTAATATACAGCTGCTCGGCGATTTCCTTCGTATTTTTACCGTCGGCGATAAGCCCCAGCACTTCCTTTTCCCGCTCGGTCAACGGATTCTCTTCACTGTATGCCTCATCCACCAGCTCCGATGCATAGATGCGCCGGCCGGCCATAATGCTGCGTATCGAATCAGCCAGTTCCTCACTGGGACTGTCTTTCAACAAGTAGCCGTTCGCACCCGCCTTCAAAGCCCGCTCAAAATATCCGGCTCTGGCAAAAGTGGTTAATATCATCACCTTGCAACCGCATCCCTTTAGCTCCTCGGCCGCGTCTAACCCGCTTTTCCCCGGCATTTCAATGTCCATAATGCAAATATCCGGCTTATGCAGGTGAACCAACTGTACGGCCTCCTCACCATTGCGTGCTCTGCCAACGACACTCATATCCTCTTCCAGATCAAGCAGGGAAGCAAGAGCGCCCAGCAGCATCCGCTGATCTTCGGCGATTACAATTCGAATCATATTCCCACCTCCTTTTCCGGTTGCTTGAATACGTTCGGCACTTTAATTACGATCATCGTTCCATTGTTTGATACGATTTCCATACTTCCGTTCACAAACTCAAGCCGTTCTTTCATGCCCCGCAGCCCATTTCCTCTCGCGTAGACGGAATCCCCTGCTATGCCGATCCCATTGTCCTTCACCTTGACACTCAGTTCGGTATGTGATGGCTCAATGACGATCGAGCAAGACGAAGCATTGCTATGCTTCACGATGTTGGTCACCGCTTCCTTCAGGCACATGCTCAACACATTTTCGATCAACAGAGAGGTGTTGGACAGCGTTTGGTCGCCTTCCAAGGTGAATTCAATTTCTGCCGCCTTCAAAATCTGCTTGATTCGAAACATCTCATCCTCTAATCTCGTACCCCGCATTTGGGTGACCATTTCCCGAACTTCCTTTAATGCGCTTCTGGCCGTTTGACGGACATCGTTGATCTCGGATTGGGCTTGGGTCGGGTTCTTGCTTATTAATTTGCCGGCTAAGTCGCTCTTCAGACCGATTAAGGAGAGCTTCTGACCAAGTGTATCATGGAGGTCACGGGCGATTCGTTGGCGTTCTTCCAGCTTGACCAGTTCGGAAATCCTTTTATTCGCATCCTCCAGCTGGTCCTGTAGTTTTTCTCGCTTGTTGCGGTTGTAAGTAGTGACAGGAAGGAGAATCACGCCGATCAGACTGACAAGGACAAACGGCAGCTGGGAAATCAATACAGGGTTTTTCGTTACAAAGCCAAAGTTGATCGTTGCGATCGTGCTGACGAGATGGATGGTGTATAACGTAAAAAATCCAATCCGGTGTTGGATATTCCCTATAAAAAAAGCTAAGAAGAGTGAGAAATACACATAGCCGAACCACAAGGTCATCGTAATGGAAATCAATATTTGCACGGATGTCCAAAAGTACATCAGCCAGCCTTTCGAAATAAAGGAAAGCACGTAGCAAATAAAGAACATCAGAATCATAACGATGCCAGTTACAACTTCGTACGTGGAAGAGGCGCGAAATATGAAATAAAACGGGAGGATGTAAAAGACGACCCACACATACGGACTAAGACCCGTGCTTTTGTGAAAAATCTGATACCACTTCTGCATGGTCGCCCCCCCTTTTCTTCGCTGAACTATTTAATTGTATATTAACACAAACGTTTATGAACGCGTATATTTTCCCTGCACGCTTGGGGTGCGGGTTTTCATCGTTTCGGCCACAGAATTAGGCTTGCGCAGCACATGCTTGATATCTTTAAAACCGACAAACGTTTTATTTTGTTCATCCCACAGTCGAAAACGGAGCGACTTCAGGCTAGTCCCGATTGTAATCGTCGTTGCTTTCTGCAGGGGTGGAGTTGCATTATGCGCCTTCTCTAGGTTATAGTTTGGCACTTTGGGGCTCAAATGATGAACGTGGTGAAAGCCAATATTACCGGTTACCCATTGCAAAATCTTAGGCAGCTTATAATAAGAGCTTCCTTCCACGGCAGCCTTCACATAGCTCCACTCATCTTCGTTCTCGAAGTAAGAATCCTCAAACTGATGCTGGACATAGAACAACCAGATCCCCAACATGCCAGATAAGAAAAAGATCGGTCCCTGGACCATGACAAACGCCTGCCATCCAATGGCCCAGCACAGCAGCGCGTACAGAGCGACGATGGATACATTCGTTACGTAAGTGCTGATTCGCTCTTTCCGCTTCGCACCTTTGTGGTTAAAGCGGTATGAAAATAGAAAAATAAAAATCGGTCCGAGCCCCAGCATTACAAATGGATTCCGATATATCCGATAAGCAATTCGCTTCATTAAGGGAGCTGCGGCATATTCGTCTATGGTAAGAACCCACATATCTCCGGTTCCCCGTTTATCGAGATTACTGCTCGTTGCATGATGGATTGAATGGCTATTTTTCCACTGTTGATACGGAACGAGTGTAATGACACCCGTGATGGTGCCAAGTATATCATTGGCTAGGCGGCTTTTGAAGAACGATTGATGACAGCAGTCATGGAAAATGATAAAGGTCCGGATAACAAACCCTGAAGCGACGATCGCAATGGGAATGGTAAGCCAGTACGATACAGAAAGGCTTAAATACGCAGCATACCAGAGCAGCACTAAAGGCACCAAGGTGTTAATAATTTGCCGAATGCTAGATTTCATATCGATTTTTTCATATGGTGCGACATTTTTCTTTAAGCTGGATAGTTTGGATTGAGTCATCGTATGTTTTTCCTCCTAGGGTATGACACTTGGGGAACATATCCGAACAACAACGGCAGATTCCTATCTTCAGTATAGAAAATACAACCAGCTTGTTGTAGTCATAAACGTCAAGTCGAGAGTATGACAAATGTCATATAGGGAGGCGGAGCATACGTGATGCATCAGCATTTATTTAGGTTCATGCCAAAAGAGCCATGGGACTCATCCCATGACCCTCTCATCCTCCTGATTACGCTGCTAAAATGTTCAAGCGCTGCCAAGCGCGCTTCCTCCACCTGCTCAGCATCACAAGCGCCCGCACCCATTCATCAATGGCGAACGCCAACCAGATACCTGTCAGCCCCAGCTCGAATACAATCCCGAATACATAGGCCAACGGCACGCTGATCCCCCACATGGACACCAAGCCGATGAGCACCGGAAACTTGACATCGCCCGCCGCATTCAAGGAACTAATGAGCACCATGTTGCAGGCACGGGCTGGCTCCAGCAGAATGGACAAGAGCATGAGCTGCTTGCCGAGCCGCATAATTTCCGGAGCGGATGTGAAGAGACCGATCAATAGATCGGACAGACTGTACAGGAGGATGCCCACAGCAAGCGACACAAGAACCGCCAGCTTCAGATGGCGAATGCCGGCTTGATAGGCATCATCCTTGCGCATGCTCCCAATCAAGTGGCCAACCATAATTTGCGTGCCTTGGCCAATCGCCATTGAAAAGACGAAGACGAAGGACGTAATGTTCTGCGTATAAATCTTGGTCGTCAATGCTGCCGCGCCCAATAAGGCTACTAAATACGTGATGACCACCTGGGACAGATTATAGGATACGTGCTCGCCTGCCGATGGTATACCCAGCTTGAAGATCAGATGAAGGTTCCCCTTTCTCATATGAAAAGGATTCATCAAGCGCACCGGCTGCTCCAGCCGCCGATTGCACACAGCCCAATAAGCAGCCAAAGCGATAGCCCGGCTGATCCAAGTGGATACAGCCACGCCGCCCACGCCCAGAACCGGCATCCCGAACGGCTCCATTAGAACCAAATAGTTGCCGAGAATATGCAGCAGATTGACGCCGAACGAGATGACCATCATGTCCTTCACCATTCCCCGGCAGCGCAGCATCGTACCGAGCGTCATATTAATGGCGATCATGAACACGGAGCTGCCGACGATGGACAAATAAGCGCTGCCTTCTGCCAGCAAATCAGGAGGCAGCTTGAACAGGAGCAGGAACACATCCGCGTACGCACACAATCCCGCGCTGAACAGAAGACCGATCATCAAATTCAACGTGAGGGCCGTTCTGCTGATTGCATCCGCTTCGTGCAGCTTGCCCGCGCCAATCCATTGATTGAGCACGACACTCGTGCCCACGGTAACGAATCCGAACATAAGGCCGACTACCGTCAGTATCTGATTGGCTACGCCAACGGCCGCCACAGCTCCGTCGGAATAGCTGCTCAGCATCATCGTATCTGCGGTGCCGAGCAGCATCCCGAACAGAGACTCCATGAAGATCGGCCATGTCAAGGACAGGATGCCATAGCGAGAGCTATACGCTGTGCTCATATCTGGCAACACTCCCGTCATCCAACCGGATCCATGTCTGGAAACGGTGTTGCCCCTCGAGCAGGCGAATAACACGGGCTCCCCGCTGCAGTGTGCCGTAACCGCCGTATCCTGTCACTCTTCCGTACCCGAGCCGAATGCCGTGCAAGACACCCACATAATCGTTATCGTGATCATGGCCGGCGAAGGCTCCCATAACATCTCCCTTCTCGGCCATCGCTGTGAACAGCCCGCTGTTCAGACGGGGGCAGCATACGGCTTCATGCCTAATGCCTGAGGCTTGACCGGATTCCCAAGCTTCCTTGTACTCCGGTATCGGAATATGGAAGAAGGCCAAGCTTGGCAAGGGGCTGCCGTTCTGCTGATGATAACGAAGCGACTCCCGGCGATACCAATCCACTTGATCCGGACGAATCCATGCGTATCCCCCGATAGATGCGGGAGCCATATCACCCGAATCGAACAAATACAGCAGGGCTGCATCGGATGAATCCGCTGACGACTTCACCGTAAGGCTGTAGTTGCCTACCCCGTGAATATCCATCGGCCCAGATTCCGATATCGATAGTCGGCAAGCCGCTATCCCCTCCAGCAGCTGCTCTCGGGTCGCGCTGCTCTCCGCGTCATGATTGCCGAAGATGACGGCAAATGGCACCTGCCTCCGCTCCGGAACTGCGGCGATCCGGCGCAGCACGGCGATGGGCTGCTCCACTTCCTTCCCGTACAGCATATCGCCGGAATAGACGATCAGATCGGGCTGCTCCGCCTCGATGATGCGCTCGGTCAAGGCCAAGGTGCGAGCGTCCTCTTCGTCCTTGCCGCCTCCGACATGCAGGTCGGTGAACTGAACGATTGTAAATGTGCCGTCTGGGCGAAATTTCAACGGAATGCTCATCTCAATAAGTCACCCCTGTTCCAGGAACAGCGGCTGCGAGAACGCACCGAAGCCCCCCTCCAAATAGACCGCCATCCGCACATACCCTTCATCCCCCTTGCAGTCGTACACAATCTGCTTGAACCTGCCCGTCTCCTCATGAAGCACCCTTCCGTTCTGGCCGATGAGCGTTGCGTACTTGTACATCCCATCCAGATGAACGTCGGACGGCAGTTCTGCCACGATGGTCGGTCCTTCCGTACGGATAGACTCGAAGCCGTATCCGGTAGACACGTAGAAGCTGCCGTGGCGAATTGCGCTCAGCACCGCTTCTCTGGTGTTCTCGCGGGCGTACACCATATTCCACGCTCTGCGCTCTTGGCCGTACGCATGGAAGTCGTCGTTGCCGAAGCCCCACACCTTCCGTCCTGAGGATAGCAGGGCGTCCCACTTGTCGAATGCAATGTCATATTGCGGATGACCGTCGCCATTGATGACTTCGATGCCTGTATAAGACGACAGTCGGAGCATATCTGTGAACTTCCAGTATTGGGAGAAATACCGGTTCGGATGGACCAGCACCGATATCCCGCCGTTCTCCAGACACATTGCAGACAGACGCTCGTAATTGCCAATCGTGAACTCGTTCGTATAATCGTCCATCAGCGTATCCGGCGGCTGCACCAGCAGCATGTGCGCCTGCGGGCTGCTCACCTCGATCGCTTCGAACAGGGTCGGAGTCGGACTCTCGTCCGTATGCGGCGTAATCTGATCATGATCGGAAATACCTAGAAAATCATAATCATTGTACATCCGGTATACCGTTGCCAAAGGATGATGACCGTCGCTGTTCGTCGTATGGTTGTGGAAGCTTCCCCGCAGCCACAGTCCTTCTTGTGCATATGGATTTCTAATGTTCATGCAGCCAGCCTCCTGTCCAAATCTTCTATTCCTTCATCGAGCCGATCATCACGCCCTTGGCAAAATACTTCTGCAAAAACGGATATACGAGAACAATCGGCGTAATGACGATAATGATGGTCGCCATTTTCAGAGATGTGCCGGTAACCTGCATCTTGTCCAGCATCTGCATCTGCAGCGAACCCGCCGAGCTCATGAGCGTCTCGGTCAGCACCTGCTGCTTCGTGAGCATTTCCTGCAGCAGCGTCGACAATGGCTTCAGGTTCGGATCGCGCACATAGAAGGCGCCCGTGAACCAATCATTCCAGTGCCCTACCGCGTTGAACAAAGAGATGGCGGCAATGACGGGCTTGCTCGTAGGCAGAATGACGCGGGTAAATATCCCGATATCGCTGCAGCCGTCGATCCGCGCCGCCTCCTCCAGTCCTTCCGGCATCTGCTGAAAGAACGAGCGCATAATCATCATGTTCCATACACTGTACAGGGCCGGTATGACGTACACCCATATGCTGTTGGTCAGATGAAGCTCCTTCAGCACGATGTAGTAAGGGATGAGCCCGCCGCTGAACAGCATCGTAAAGAACACGAAGAAGGTAAGCTGCTTCTGGCCTGGCAACGTCTTGCTCTTGAGCGCGTAAGCCGCCATCGCCGTCAGCAGCACGCTTAGAAAGGTGCCTAAAATGGTGCGAAATATCGAGATGAAGAAGCCGTTCACGATGTTGGATTGGCTGAACACTTCCTTGAAGTTGTCCAGCGTGAACTCCCGCGGCCAGAAGTAAATGCCGCCCTTGGCCGCGTCCGTCCCCACATTCAACGATAGCGCCAGCACGTTCAATGTTGGCAAAATAATGGACAAGCACAACAATACAAGCAAGCCGTAATTCAGAAACGTCATGAGCCCTCCGAACGTTGCCGGAAGCGGCGCAGCCGTCTTTCTCATCATCGTCCCTCCAATCATTCATGGATAGAGAGCCCCCCACCCAGCGGTGGAAGGCCTCTCCTCTTGCTCGCTTCCTTCCAATTAGAACAGAAGCTTCGTCTTCGGATCTTGCTCCTTCTCTTTCAACAGCTTGATATAATCTTCAAGTCCAGCCGTCTTCAACTGCGCCGCCGCGCTGTCGAGAATTGCTTTCGCTTCGTTCAGGTCCTTCGCATAGTACGCGCGGATTAAGCTTTCCTTGTACTTGTCAAGCGCCATGTTCAACTGAGTTCCTTTGCCGAACTCGCCGATGAATGCCAGTGCGGCATAGCCGTCCTTAATGTTCGCTTGCTGCTTTTTCTCGTCGTAACGCCAATACTGCGCGATTTCCAACGGACCTTTGTTCACATCCGGCTTGGCAGCTTCTCCGTAGCTCGCTTCGCCGAAGTCAGCCAGGTCGTTCAAGTCCGTGCCGCCAAGATACCAGCCCCAATCATTGCCTACACCGGCGAAGCCGAGTTCCTTCGCCTTGACTGGATCCATATCCAACAGATCGAGCACTTCTTGCTTCGGCACCGGATTGCCCTTCGCATCCAAGTCATAGTCGCGGCCTTCCAGCCCATACTTCCAGAGCAGCTTGCCTTCACGGCTCGCCAGGAAGTCGGCCAGCTTCACGATATCTTCCGGATTGTTCGTTGTCTTCGGAATAGACCATGCGCCGTAACCGCCCTTATACGTCAAGTTCATCTGGTATGGGCCGTCCACCGAATTCAACGGTCCGAGCGGAATATACCGGTTGTCCTTGTTCTCGATGACATAGTTATGCATGTCCCCGATTATAGCGAAGGAATCGTTCAGTACGCCCTCTTTCGCCCGATTCTCTTCCATCGAGTAATATTCGGGGTGCATCAGCTTCTCACGGATGAGCTTCTGCACGAATTCAGCGCGCTTCAGACCGTACTCCGTCTGGCTTTCATGCAGAATGACGCCATTCCCGTCCCGCTTGAAGCCTTCACCGTTGAAGCCTGTCCACACCAAGTCGTTATACAGGACATCCCGGTCAATGCCTCCCCATACCGTCGGCCCGATTGGATAAATATCTTTGCCGTTCTTGTCCTTGAAGTTACCGTCCTTAATCTTCTTGGCCAATTCATAGAGCTGCTCCGACGTCGTGATAGAACGTGGATCTACGCCGAGCGAATCGGCAATATCCTTGCGGATATAGGGACCCGGTACGTACTTCCGGACCTCATATCCTCCCTCACGCGGGATATTCAGATGAATCGTATAGGCCGATCCATTGAATTCCGGCCGGAATAGCACGCCGTATTTTGTATCAAGCGGCAAATAGTCGTCTTCTGTGTATTTCTTGTATATGTTCGTGTCCTTCAGGAAAGGCGCCAAATCATGGAACATGTCCTCGCGAGCCGCCTTGTTCACAAGCTCCATCTCCGGACGTCCGCTATGGTTCAGATAGTATCCGATGAAGTCCGGCAAGTCGCCAGCGGCCAGTCCTGCCGCCAGCGCTTTCTTCGACCCGTCATGTCCGACCGCCTGCAATTCCAGTTCGATCCCGGTCATTTCTTTCAATTTCTTGGCAATGTCCGGGTTCATACCTTCGGTAACATCGCTGCCCATGAAGATAAGACCCTTAATCTTGCGATCGGCTATCCACGTAGAAGGCTTCCCTGCGGCTGCTTCCTTCTCTGTGCCGGCCTCCTTCGCCGAACTTGGTTCGCTAGACCCGCCGCATGCCGTCAACAGGATGGAAAATACAATCGTCAGTGCCGTCAATTTGGACCAAAGATGCGTTCGATTCAATGTCATTTCTACTCCCTCTCCTCTGGGTTGAATATATGAATAGCTAATGGAATGAGACTTGCATCCATCCCCTCGGCTTACCACAACGATGATTGGAACCATTTCTTGGCCACCTGGTTCACAGTCAGCACGAGAATCAAGCCGATGACGCCCTGCATCATGCCAATCGCCGTACCAAAGCCGAATTGGCCGCTCTCCAATCCCATATAGATGATGTAAGTATCCAATATTTCCGAGACATTCATATTCCCCGGTGTCTTAAGCAGATAGATCTGGTCGAACCCGGCGGATAAGATATTTCCCAACGACAAGATGAACAGCACGATAATCGTCGGCCGGATTCCAGGCAATGTAATGTGCCAGATCTGGCGCCACTTGTTCGCGCCATCCATCTTCGCCGCTTCGTATAGCGCAGGATTGATGCCCACGATTGCCGCGTAGTAGATAATTGAGCTCCACCCGACATCCTTCCATATATAGCTCCAGAACATGGTCGGATAGAAGGCGCTCTCTTCCATCAGGAAGAAGGTGCTGCCATCACCGCCCAGCCATGAGATTACCTGGTTGACGAGCCCTGTATCCGGCGCCAGAATGCGCTGTAACATCCCGACGACGATGACCCATGAGAAGAAGTGGGGCAAATAAGCGATGCCTTGGAACAGATTCCTCAGTCTGGAGTTCCTGACCTCGTTGAACATCAACGCCAATACAATCGGGAAAGGCAAGGCCAGAAACACCTTCATGGCGCTGATGATAAGCGTGTTCCGAATAAGCTGGATGCTCTGTGGATCCTGAAAGAACATTTCAAAGTAGGTCAGCCCAATCCACGGGCTGCCGAATATTCCCTTGTTGAATTGATAATCCTTAAAGGCAAGCACAAGCCCGGCCATGGGAATGTAAGAGAATATAACGAAGAACACGATACAGGGAAGCAGCAGCAGGTACAGCTGATAATGGCGCCCCATCCTTCTCCATAACCGCGACCGTTCGCTGGCGCGTCCGAGCCCGCTTAGCTCCGCCGCATTTATGACGGATGTGTTCCGCTCCATGTCTCTTGCACCTCCCTCACGGAAATGATCTGTTTATGCCTCATGCTGTTCGTCCACCTTCCTTAACCGCATCAGTTGTTCCGGCATCATAGTCGTGATGCTGTCTACTCTCATATCCATCAAGCTGCGCATCATCACAGCCTCATCTACCGTATATACCGATACCATCAGGTCAAGGGAATGAGCGCATTCGACGAATGCCGGACTGCACATCGAATAATGAAGATTGACGCCGCTGTAGCCTTGCTGATTGGCTTCCTCGCATACGCGCCGGATAAAGGCCTCGTCTGTCCCTGCATCCTCATCCGTCGATTCCGGGGCATTCAGCAGCAGCGATATCCCCTCCGTATCGATCTGAATTCCTTCCGTGCAGCCTGTGACATACACGAGCCGTTCAGCATGGAGCGCCTTGACGAGCCGGAGTGTCGGATTGACGCTCTCTGCATTCTTGATATCCAGGTTCAGCTTCATTCCGCGCCGCTTCGCCTCTTCAATGACATCTGCGAGCAATATCAGCCCATGCTCGCGGTGCGGCGGTCCGAGTCTTGCTCTGGCCGGCATGCGATTCAACTGCCGGGCGTCATATAGCTCAAGCAGGAGCGAATGATCATGAAGGAGAACGGGCTCCTCCTTGCAAGTGATGCGGATATCCAGTTCAGCGATATCCGCCCTCATGGCCACCACTTCCATGAATGACGCCCACGTATTGGCGGGCGCTTCGCCACAGCCAGTATGAGCGGTGACAAGCGGGCGTTCCTCTCTGTTCAACAACATGCTCACCTCGATTATGATTAGCCGCCGCTGATGAATGCGGACTGCTGATTAGCTTTAATGTGCTTTTGATTGCAACGTTTGCTGTTGATTAGCTTTGATGCTGCTCTTGCCGTAACGTTTGCTGTACGTTCCTTTTGTTTCTTTTCTGTTGTTGTGATATGTATACTATAATTAATGAATGTTTTCGTGATATGAACGGGATATTAACGTTTTTTTAAGCCCGATTGGACGTATTTTGAATCGCCATGACAGGTTGTAAGGAGCTGATTGGCAGTCCTGTATCAACAAGAATGTGGTTTGTTGTGGCATTTTCTACCTGAGAACAATAAAAAGAACCGGATTTAAGTCCGGTTCTTCGTCTCCACCATGCAATTGGCAACAATCCATGTAATAGCTTTGATTTCCAACTTTTGCGTCCATGACGGCGGATGCGCTTGATCACATACGATAACGTCGATCTTTTCCAGCGGTGCAATATGGCAGAAGGCCTGTATGCCGATCTTGCTGTGATCGGCAAGAACAATTACTTCCTTCGCGTTCGACGTAACCATTCTAGAGATGACGGAGTCATTCATGTCATAGTCGCTAATTCCCGTCATGATCGACATCCCGCCTACCGAGATGAACGCCTTGTCTACATAGAAATTACCCAGCATTTCCTGACATAGATGTCCGCTGACAGACTGCTGCTCGGGCGAGATCTCACCCCCTAGTATGATGACTCTTCCGCTGAATAGGCCTTGGGATAATGACTCCCGCAGCAGACTGGCCACCGTCAAGGAATTGGTTATGACCGTTATCCGTTTCTTCCCCTTCAGGGCCCGGGCCAATTCATGTATCGTCGTCCCCGTATCCATATATACAGTGTTGCCGTCCTGAATCAGCTCCGCCGCCCGCCAGCCGATCGCTTGCTTGGCTTCATGGTTGAGGATTTGCCGCTGCTGATACGGTGGCTCGCCCTCATCATACTGCACCTTGACAGCTCCGCCGTATACACGCCGCAACTTCCCCTCTTCCTCCAGAACAGCGAGATCGCGGCGAATCGTTTCATTGGAGACATGCAGCTGCTCGGCCAACGAGATGACGCGCACCTTGCCGCCCGCATCTAGCTGCTCCATAATGTGCCGCTTGCGTTCTTCCGCTAAGAGAGACATCGACATCACTTCCTCATTTCCATCATGGAATCATCCTATTCGAGATTAAAGCGCTCTTGAAATTGAAACGGAAGCTGAAAGCAATCATACGGCCCAGTCAAAATTTGAAAGTCCGGATAGGCGGGCGCCGCGCATTCGGCTAGGCGCTCCACCCATGGCGAGAAGGTCCGGAACGAGATCCGGTTCGCCCGCTCGTCGAATTCGGCCAGTCTCATCCAGCCGTTGACGCTGCGGGATCTGCATCATGCGTTCATGCTGCATCGCATGCCACCATCACTCTCAATATCTGCCTTGCCGTCCAACCGTGTCTTGTCCATGAAACATGCTCTTGCTTCCGGCCAGTTGTTCACCCGCACAACCCCCGTCTCCCGAACATATACCACTCCACATGTGTTGCCGCCGTATCGGCCATCACTTCATCCATATCGATTGCGATGCGTTCCACAGCGATTCCCTCTTATAACTGTCATAAAAACAAACAACAAATCAAATAAACATTAAAGAAACAACCGGATACCACAATCATAGAAGGAATATGTTTTCATCAGTTTAATCCGCTGTAAAAGTATTGTAAAAACGAGGATAATCAACGCGAATACCCGAACGAATATCATTCGTTCGGGTATAGGAAACATCCGTCATGCCAACGAACGACCGTATGTGTCTCCCTACTGTACTCCTGTTCGAGATTTCTCGTTCGCGCAATGGCGCGTTTAGACTGACGGTGAATCGCATCATCCGCCCCTTTGCTCCATTCTCCCCTTCCATCAGAAAGTGGAATTCTCAATGGCCACTCTGGTTAACTGCCATTATACTCGGCCGCTTCATTCCATGGTATACGAGGCGGCATAGGCCTAATCCTCGATGTTATCTATCCTTCCTGACTGTATGGGAGAATGGACATAAGAGCCTTTACACGGAAGCCCGACAATATATTCTCGGTTATGCCGATTTATCTCTCAAAATAATAAACCTTCCATAAAAATCAGCACCGTGTACTCTACTGATAAGGTTGCCGGACGTCATAGGTCCTTCCCTCAGTCACTCTTGATCAGGTCAAGAGATTACATCTAACATCGAACCTTGCCCCGCGCCAGCTCCACTTCCGGGTATTTGCCCGCTCCGCCACCGGGGAACAAGGACGACGGTTTGCCCTTTATATAGTGATCGAAGAAGTCGAGCGCAAAGTTATGAATAACCGCGTGTGTGCGGCGAGCCGCAAGGGCTGCGGCCGAATCATCCGCTGTCACGGCCAGCGTAAAATCAGTGAAGCTCATATGGTTCGCGGATTTGAACTTGAGCGAATAGTGTCCGTTGGCGACGACGTGATCATGACGCCCGAAAATTATAGTTAATTCCTTCACAGCTTCTTCTCTGCTTATTCCGAGCTTCTCATACTCCTTAATGAGAGTCTCTAAATTGTCTCGTGAGAACGCCTTCCCGTCATACATGTACAAGAACGGGCGGTTCAAGCCAGCAGCCGGGATCGGATGACCGTAGAAGGCGCCGTCCATATTCAGCCCTGCCTTGAGCCTTGGGTCCTGCATAATCGCTTGCGCCGCTGTCGCCCCGCCGAAGGAATGGCCAAGTATGCCGATGCGGCTCGTATCGATTCTGCCGGCAAAACGGTCGGCATCGTGTCGGGCGAGCCCCTCCAGCCGATCGAGAATGAAGCGGACATCCCGTGCCCATACGTCGGCCGCTAACTTGTTCATGACCTTTGTTCCTTGGCTGCCCATATCCTTGAACTTCGCAATTCTGCCATCCGGAAACACCGTAATGGAGCAGTTATACGTGTGATTGATGCCCAACACGATATACCCTCGGCTCACCAACTGTTCCACCAGGAAGGTGGATGAATTGGCGAGCGCGCCGAAGCCATGCGAATAGATGAGGACGGGATATTTCCGTTTGCCATTGGCCAGCGGCGCATCGAGCACGGAATTCGTCAAGATAGCGCCGAGCTGGATCGCCAAATGTAAAGGAAGCTGCAAACTTCTATTGAGCGCTCCGGCATACAGAGCAGGGTCCGGAAAATAAGGCTGCCGCTCGCCGCACATCTCTTCGTCTGCCGGATACCATATTTGCACCATCAGCTCGCGCTTGTCGCCAGGCCTCTCCGTCAGCGTCTCCTCACGGGTACCATCGACCCAATGATAGGAGACTGTTCCTACCTTATAAGGACCTGCCGGCTCTTGAAAGTCCAAATCGGTCTGATCATCAGCACCGCTCTTAATCCGATACTCCTTAGGCGGCTCGACACCTAGCAAATGCTGCACGAAGTAGTCCCATTTGCGCCGGATGAAGTACGGATTCCTGTCGATGCTATGGCCGACGTTCGGCATGACGAGCAGGTCGAAGTCCTTGTTGGCGTGAATAAGCGCGTCGACGAGCCGCAGCGTCTGTGCCGGATGAACGTTGTCGTCCATATCCCCGTGGGCGAGCAGCAGCTTGCCCTTCAGATTGCCGGCCAGCTGCGCGTTGTCTTGTGTGGCATAGCGCTCGGGATGCTCGGGATCGACCAAGCCCTGGAAGCGCTCGCCCCACATTGAAATGTAGGTGAGTTGGTTGTGATTGCCGGCCGCAGAGACGGCCACTTTGTACACGTCGGAGTGCTGCAGCATGGCCCGGGCTGAGCCGTAACCGCCCCCGGATACACCCCAGATGCCGACACGATCCTGATCGATGAACGGATATCGCTCCGCCAACTGCCGGATCGCCCCGGCGTGATCCAGCAATCCGGCCGCTTCCTCCAGCTTGCCGTCCGATACGTCATGGAACGCTTTGGAGCGGAACGGGGTGCCCATGCCGTCCATTATGATCGTGACAAATCCCAGTTGGGCTAACGATTGAGCGCCTCCGGAGAAGTCGACCCCCAGCAGGGCTGCGTCCCAGATGAACGATTTCGGCGTGTTGAGAAGCTGCGGGCCGCCATAGAAATAGTCGATTAGCGGGTAGGGTTGCTCTGGGTCAAAAGAGGCAGGCCGCACTAAAATGCCATACAGATCGGTGACGCCGTCACGCGCCTTGACGGTAAACCTCTCTGGTATTTGGTAGCCCTCTTCCAGCAGCAGCTCGATGTCGGCTTGCTCCAGCTCCCTTACGATGCCCCCATCTTCCTCACACAGGACGGACACAGGCGGCTGATCGACCCGCGAGTACGTATCGATGAAATAACGGAGATCCGGCGCGAACGCGATTTTATGGTCCGCATCTTCCGGCGTCAGCAAGTTCAAGCACGTCCCGTCCAGACGAATACGGTACAGGTGCTGGTAATACGGATCGCGTCCGGTCTCGCGTCCTCCGGCCGTAAAATAAATCCAACCTTTACACTCGTCGACAGCGACCAGACGTCTTACGTTCCATTCGCCTGACGTGAGCTGGCGGACAAGCTGCCCCGTAACGCTGTCGAACAGGTACAGATGGGCCCGGCCATCACGTTCGGATAGCCAGAGGACGGTATCATCCTGCAGCAGTTGGAAATTGGGCTTCACGCGGATATGAATATCCAGATTGCCGAAGTGATACAAGTCGATAAATAAAAACGTGTCGCTCCGTTCCTCAACCGCTGTGCGGGCCGCCCCCGTCTCCGCATCCGCCACGAGCAGCTTGGCGGAACGGTGGTCGCGCGCCATGTCCATATAGTACGCCTGCTTGCCGTTCAGGCTCCATGCCGCTTGGGGCGCGAGTTGGCTGAATAGGGTGTTGTTGCCCATCGTCATACGCGGGGCATCTACTTTAATGGATTCCTGCCGATCGATGTCACAGATGACGATGTCAGCCTGCGCCACATGCTCGTCACCAGGGGAAGCATAGCGTTGGGTATGGAGGACAGGCCGCTGATCTTGCTCATTCGCTGGCACGTTCTGCACTAGGTGCAGTTCACGTATCAAACGTTGGTCAAGCCGCTGCGTCAACAGCTTCTTCGAATCCGGTGACCATAAAGCGGCCGGAGGAAGCTGAACGTTGCCTCTTGCTATCTTGTTCGAGACTTCTGGCTCGGAGGCATAATCGTAGTACGCTTCCCCATCATTCGTCAGCTGCCGGACTTCCCCCGTCTCCATATGACGAATATACAAGTTGTATTTCTCTGTATAAGCCGCCCATTGCCCATCGGGTGACAGCAGCTCGTGCATGGCTGGCTTCAGCAGCGGCTTCATCTTCGCACACTGATAGCTGCACAGATCACACTCCCACCGTTCGCCCGCCGCTTCGAATCGGATAACGTTCTCATCTTCATGGAATTCCAATTCATCAATCGGAAGATGATACGGAGTCACCCTCTTATAGAGCACAGCGCTCAAGGAGGAGGCCAGCCGTTCGTGATCGAAGACTGGCTTGGATGTGCCGTTCGCCGGGTTCACGACTATAAATTCAGTGCCTTTCTCTGTGCCGAGCCGCACATCGCGGCGGTACCAGAACCGATTCGTGCCGCCTATCCATTGGGGCACGACACGTCCGTTGAATACATGCTTCATCCAATGCGTATACAATAACTGCTCGGCACGTTCATACTGCTCGCGGGGCATCACTTTGTTCATTCCACTACCACTCCTTGCTTATATTGGATCAGATTACATATCGATCATAAGGAGGAAATATGAACGGAGTGTGAATGATTGGAATCATATGGGATGGCGTATGATTGTGTATTTCTCGTGAATTAAAGCAATTATTTGTCACAATATGGAATATATAGGTTATACTGAATTCACATCTATGCACCTTGCCTGCAGCGGGCGTCCTTGTCGGCAGCCAGGTTCATCTTACATGGAACAAGTCGTCGCCCCTTTCCTATTAAAAGAGAAGAATGGGGGTAACCGTATATGGGACAGTGGCTGTACTTGCTGCAGAGAAATGTGATGAACGCCGATACCGATGCGCAGGAGCTGGTCTATCATTCGTTCCGCGAACTCGTATACCGTGATATTTATAAGTTGCTGCGAGATCACGGGTTAACTGAGGATGTCATTCAGGAATCATTTATCAAAGCGATAGCAAAGGGTCCAGAGGTAAGACACGCTCCCGTCATGAGAACGTGGATTAGGCGCGTCGCCCGCAATACAGCACTGGATGTCATTCGGAAAAACCGCAAGCATCGCCAGATGATAACCACAGAATTTTTCCATAATCCAGCTATCTCCATCCTCCTTCCCGACACCGAACCTAGCATTGCCAATCTTGTTGAAGATAAATTCAGAGACAACCTGCTGTATCAATCCATTCGCGAATTGAAATCTGACTATCAAATGCTGCTGCTCCTGCATTATTTCGAAGAGAAGTCTTACAAAGAGATGTCTCAAGAGCTCCATCTGTCCGAACAAGTGATTAGCCAGCGGCTGGCAAGAGCGCGCAAGAAGCTGCGGCAGCAATTTATGAGGAAATGGAGCTAACCGTCATTTGATGTCGGATTGAATGAAATATTGTCCGTTAGATTGTAGCGCGTGGATACGTCGTATATAGTGAGACCGCTTAAGTTGTGGTTAAGAGCTGTCTCCATTATGACGAGAGGGGTACATATTGATGAAAAAGAAGATGTCCATCTTAACCATTTTGAGCCTCGTCTTGCTGCTTGTCTTTCAGGTCAGCGCATTCGCGGCCGACGGCAGCACCCTCAACACCGGGCCGGATATGACGGCGGACCAGGCACACGTCACGACTGACACCGTTCGCGTCTTGCACGCAGAGGAAGAGATCATTGACCAGCTGACGAAGGCAGGTCCTGCCGCCGGCATTGAGTACGCAGAACGGCATACCGTCACGTCTCCCGTTAATTTGCATGATGCCGCTGCCTTGCAAGCCAACCTCCCCGATTCGCTGCGGGCGTTGGCCCAGTCTTCAAGCGCGACGGTAACAACCGCCACCTATTCGGGTGTCATTCCGAAGGAAGGCGAGGCAGTTCATCTGTATCCTATCTATGTGAAGCCGGGCGATATTTTGCAAGTACAGCTGGATCCGCCGCTGTCGCAACAGCTTAATTATGACTTGTACTTGTATGAATTCGATATGACGACCGGGAATCTGATCACGACTCCTATCGATTACTCCGTATACGGAACGTACTTCAACCAGTACACGGACGGAATGCGGACGTTGTCAGAGAATGTAGGCACGAAGAATGCTACATCGGCCGATAAAGCGTACCTGATCGAGGTTCACGCCAAGCAGGGCGGCAGCATTAACGATCCGTTCTACGTCACGCTTGCGACAAGCACAGACTATGACGCATTCGAGACTGACGAGAATGCCTTCCACGCTTATAGCTTCACGGTAGCCCCGGGCGGTTCATCGCTGAACAGCCGTTCCATCAGTTCTCCAATCGATAATGACTGGTATGTCATTACAGTGCCGGAGAACCGCAATTATGACGTCATGAACTTCTCCTTGGACAGCGCTTCTGCAGCCAAGGGATATAAGGTGGAAGTGTACGGAGTGTTAGCTGACAACCAGATGAAGCTGCTGTCGACAACGGACAACAATGTGCCGCTCGGAACAGGCAGCTACTACGTCCGCGTCTATACGACCGGCCAATATGACACAACCAATTACACCTTGTCGATTAAACCAGTGCTGCGCGCGGACAAAATTGTCATTAACGGATATAACTCCGGTGGCGGCCCGAATGACTATCCGTCCTACCGGTATGGCCGCTATTTCCGAATTATCAACAATACGCTCACTGTCAATGGCGTAGTTGCTACCTCAGACAATTATGCCGTAGCCAACGCGAAAGTAGACGTCATCTGGTTGAATGAAAACTGGACGGAAGGAAGCGGCAACCGCACCCGAACCGGATCCGTCTATACGAACAACAGCGGACAGTTCTCTGTAACGCTCAGTCTTCCGTCTTCGACGGCAAGCATTAGCGAGTTTTTGCCGGGAGCGATTAACTTTACACATTACTACGATTTGAGCGGAGTAGTGGCCAAAGTCGCCGATCGCCCGCATGTGAGCGCAACGGATATTCTCTATCATTTTGCTTATAGCCTGTACGGAGGAAGAGGATAATATCGTCCCCCCATACCATGTGCGCATTCTGCTTTACGCGCGCATGGTATATTTTTTTACTGTTTTGGATCATTTGAGTAAAAGAAATTGAAATATTGGTCGATATAGTAAATATCATCCTGAATATAGAAAATACGACCATCATGATGCGGCCCGAAAAATCTCGAATTCATCACACCGAGGAGGTATCACATGAAAGTCAATAGCAGCACAACACTTGATCCGAAGCTATACAACCTGAGTGAGCAAGGGCAGGTCAACAAACAGCCGAAGATGGAAACGGGAACGATTCCCGGCTTGAAGCACGATACGGTTGATATTAGTCCGACGGGACGCCAATTGGCGGTCGGCGCGATTGAACATCATGTGGCGACGTACTATGGCAATGCCGAGATTAACGATTCCCTGAACCGGATTCTAGATGGCAAATCCCCTGAGGTAAGGACAGCCGTGTATACAATCATCCAGTCCAATCTCGTCCCCGATGGCACCGTGTCGGACAATAAAGAACGGGCAGCATTGCTGGAGCTTGGTCTGACTCAGGCGAAGTATATCGCGGACAACTATTTCAAGGATGGCGAAGCTGCCGAAATGCTGAACACAATGAATAAGATCGCCGCAATGACCCATAAGGAAACTATCAATCCTGTTGCAGGCAACGCAGCCTACATCCCCCCTTCCCAGAAGCCGCAAGGCGCACCCGATGACTATGTGAACATCACCGATTTGATGAAAAGGTTCGAGCCGGAGAGCCACGGCCAGCTGCAGGAAGCGATCGTGAACGGCGGTGACTGGTCTGGTATTCTGATGAAATTCGCGCACAAAATACCACAGAACAAGGAGTGGCTGGACACCTATCGCCAAGAAGCATCCCAGCCTATGAAAGAGGCACCCGCTGCGAGAATAGACAGCCGCTTTGACGGCGCGAATACCGCGGCCATGGCCGCATTTGTGAAGGACCTTCAGAGCATGATTCAGAAAGCGCAGTTGGCCAATACGGACTTTCTGAGCAGAAACATCGATTATTTCGCCCACGTGCTCGGGTATAGAGCTTCATAAGGTACGGTTGGGCCGCCTACATTCAAGCCGTGGTTCCTATTCGAAATGGGCCACGGCTCGGCTTTCGTCGCTTGGCTTCATAGAGGAGGTAAGTTGGTGAGTATCGTTTGGGAAAACATCGTATTTGTACTGTTGCTTTCTATTGTTCTTCTGGCAGCAGCTGCAGGAGCGGTATATCTCATCATGAAACGGTTGAACAAATATTAATAAGCTATCGGTCCGCCCTCTTCCTGACGTATTCGGGCGAATCGAGAAAATCGGCGGACGTGCAGTGGCACGTTTCAGACTGACGGTAATTCGTATCAATCTCCCCTTTGCTTCATTCTCCCCTTCCATCAGAAAGCGGCACGCCCAATGACCACTTTAGTTAACTGACATTATAACCAGGTGCTTCATGCTATGGTATAAGAACCGGCATCTGCCTTATTCTCGACGTTACCCTCCTGACTGTACGGGAGAATGGACATAAGAGCTATTTCAAGGAAGCCCGACAACATATTTTCGCAAAAAGAGTGGGGGAGCTGCCATTCTGAATGATGGGGAGAGTGGAGCAAGGGAGGAAACAGGCATGCCTTTTCTAGGAAGGGGAAAATGACTATATTCGCTTTATCTTCACAGAATTAAACATTCTTTAAGAATAAAAAGACACTTGCCGTTTAAGCAAGTGACTTATTCATTATCAGCAGCTATCCTATTTTTATACCATAGGCTGAATGCTAGAAGAAGCAGTTCATGTTCCATGCGCCTGATATGCAGAAGTACCGTTCCCTATATGCCTGGGTACTGGTATGAAGCTTATTCAAGGATAATTTTGTTCAAGACAAGATTAACTGGATTAATGATTGTATCACCTACAGGACATGTGCGCTCAATGAATTGCACGAATTCCTCAGCCTGTTCGCGCGAGGCATTGGATTTCATGTGAATGTTATATCGAATGTCGGAGTAGCCTCGGCGCACATCGGATTTATTCATGAAGCCGTCTGTATCAAGGTCCCCCTCAACCTCAACCCAAAATTCCTCTAAACGAATTTTAAATTTAGGAGCATATACTCTAGCTACGATAGCTTGGCAAGCACCCAAGGCGCACAGCACCAATTCAACCGGATTCATCCCTGTATCGGTACCGCCTAAATATTTTGGCTCGTCAACCGTGATCTCGAAATTTCTGGACTTTGCCTTTACAACCATTCCTTTTTGCAAGTGTGCAGTTGCTTTAAATGTCTCAAGTGGCATGTTTGGTCCTCTTTTCTTCGAAGTAGTGTGGAGTATAGTATTCATAGAAATATGATTCTATCTTACCATAATTCCACAAATCTCTGTATGACATTTCCAACAAATAAGGCAAACGGCTTATTGAGATTTTTAAATTGTGTCTGTGGATGATTGGGGGTTAAAACGATTGCCATATTGCAGCTAATACTTTTTATTAACTCTTTATTCGATGCTGTAATGTCGTCTGGATAATTAAAAGAAAACGGTGTTCCACTTCAAAAATAAGAGAAGCTGCCGCAAACATATCGATTTAAATTTCAATATCCAAACGAACATCCCCTTTCCTTGCAGGTTACGCCAGCTGATACTTCTATTATTCGTATATTTCATTACTATTCAAGCGAATTTCAGTAAGTGGTTGTTTCTCAGAGATAACTGGTTACATACACTCCATCAATTTGAATGAATCCTGCTCCGATATTATAAATCCATAGCGAAATAGGGGGCATCATCTGCCCCCTTCCTGTTCTTCAATATGATGAACTCCGCATGAGTCAAGTCTTCCAAATCGTACTATACCTATTTCATTCCCACTCGCTTCGCCAAGTCGAACAGATCAAGCCCTTTTAACGCGCCTTCCACTAACTCAGGCAGCAAGGCAGGCGTACACGCAAAGCAAGGGGTTCCATCCCGCGATAGAACCTTCGCAAGGTTCTCGTCGTAGAACGGCTGACCTTGATCGGACAGCGCAAGCAAGCACATCGTTCTGACTCCCGCTTCCCGCAGCTCGCGCATACGGCGGATTAGTGCCCCTCGATTACCGCCCTCATATAGATCAGATACGATAATAAATAACGTCTTCTTCGGTTCTTCGATGAACTGCTCGCAATAGGCAACCGATTTGTTAATATCCGTGCCGCCGCCAAGCTGAATCCCGAACAGCATATCGACAGGATCGTTCGCGCATTGCTCCGTCAGATCGACGACTTCCGTATCGAACACGACCACGCGGGTGTTCAGCGACGGGATGCTGGCGAAAATAGATCCTATAACCGAAGCCCAGATGACTGAATCCGCCATCGATCCACTCTGATCGATATCCACGATAACCGTCCATTCTTTGCTCCGCTGCGCGCGATCGAAGAAGTAGAATTTCTCCGGAATGATCTGGCGCCGCTCCGCATCGTAATGCTTCAAGTTGCGCTGAATGGTCCGCTTCCAATCGATCCCGCTCACAGACGGAAGCGGTGAATGCTGCCTGCGATTCAACGCCCCGGTTACGGCTCGGCGAATATCATTCTCCAGCAGCTTCACGAGGTCATCGACGACCGCCTGCACGAGCATGCGGGCGGTATCTTTTGTTTTTTCCGGAATTTTCCCTTTCAAGGACAGGAGCGTGCCGACAAGTTGAATATCCGGCTTTACTGTAGCCAGTACTTCCGGCTCGAACAGCAGCTGCTTCCACCCTTTGCGTTCCATCGCATCGTTCTGAATGATAGAGACGACATCATCCGGGAAAAAGGTGCGCACATCTCCCAGCCATTTCGATAGACGCGGTGCCGACTTGCCTAGTCCTGCCCCTCTGCCGCTCGCCGCAGAACCGCTGATGTTGCCATCCGTTCCCTCGCTTGTATCGTCATATATTTCGGCAAGCGCTTGATCCATAATCAGCTCTTCCTCGGTCAAGTCAATTCCTCCACTGGCGCAACAGCTTGCCAGCTGTTGTTCAGCAGATTGACCGAGAATAAGCCGCCAACGTGAGACTACACTTGCTTCCACAGGTGCACTCATGTCAAAAATCCTCAAAATCAAAATCATTCAATTCGTCGATCATCTTCACTTCGTCCTCCTTCAATTCTCCAGCCAGCATCTCCTCCGCTTGCTCGGTATGCACGCCCCATAATTCGCCAAGCAGCTCGGCGATCATCGTCTTCTCGCGGGGAGCGAACGAACTGAAGGCACGCCGCAAAAAGACGAGCGCACGCACAAATTCATCGTCCTCGAGAGAAACGATATAGTCGTTCAGCTGCTCCCATAGGCTCATCCGCGACAGCAGCGCATACCGATTGCGGAGCGACAGCCCTTCGAACCAGCCTGCGCCGAGGTCGGCGGGAATGCCTGGAGAGAGGCGCCGCGATACTTCTTCCGCACATTGCTGCGCAGACATCGCGTTGCGTTCCATCAATATCGCGCAGGCAAAGCCGGAAAGCCGCGGATTGCGGTCATCCCGCTCCGCCAGATGCAGCAGCTCTTGCAGCCATAGCTGTTCATCGACCTGTTCACTATGGTCCAAAGCTATGCCGTTCAGTTCATTCATCGCCGTAATCATCGCATGGGCCGCTTCATCGTTGCAGCCGCTTGCATCCAGCAGGAACAGACAGGCACGCATGAACAACTGCTCCAGCAACGGCAGGAGCGGCGCCGTATCGATCCGCCTGATGTCGCCATAGCTTATAATCGTCGACAGCTCCCGTGCCGCCGCGGCTATCTGCACGACATCGCGGCTATCGACGGCCAGCCGCTGCAGCGTCTGGCGCGCCGCTTCCATCTGCGCCAGCATTCCGCATTCACAGGCGATGCGGATTAACTTGGAGGCTTCGGCAATCGTGCCGCATCCTTCAAGCTTTTGCTGCAGCACATAAGCTGTGGCGATTTCGACCGTCTCGCCCAGCAGCGTTGACTCCACAACCTCGATTTCCACTTCCGGCGACCATTGGATGACCCAATGCTCTGCCCAGGTTGCTCGCTCTTGTCCGCTCGGTCTCGCCTTCGCCAGCGTGATGCCGAGCAGTGTTAACCGATGGAATAGCAAGGAACGGTTCAAATCGAGAAATGCTGTTTCTTCAGACTTTACACGCCGATTCTCACGCAGGTCCAACGATAGATCGGTTGCGACCGCCGTCTTGTATTTCTCAAGCTTCAGCTGCTTCAGCAATCGATTCAAGTCGTCTTGAATCGGCGTCTGGCTGACACCGTCCGCAAGCGCCCCGATAGCCGTCCCCACATCCGTCCGCGCCAGCGCTTCGGCTATGGCGGCCAGGTCGCCGCGTCCCAGCAAGGTTTGCGCCGCATCCCGCAGATCGCGCAAGGTCGGCGCGCTGCCATCGTGCAAGGCAGCCAGTGACTCGGCCAGTCGAACCGCTTCGATCACCTCGGCTGTCGAACGATGAGTGCCCGAATCCCGCATTAAGCGAGCAAGGGTCGATAAATAGTATTTCGGCAGCTCATCCAGCGTGCCGTTCACCATTCGCTCCCACATCATTTCATAATAGTTGGGCGCATTATTGCCTGCTCCATAGCCAGACATCGAGGACAGCTTGTAATAAGAGTACGGCATGAGCGTCAGCTTCGTGCTGCGCGATGGCAGCCCTTCCAGCTCCTCATCCGTCATCGCTGATGTCAGATCAACGAGCGCTGCCGCATGATAAGCCCCGCAGACGACAACGATTTTGTCCGGTTCGTGGCCAGATGCGATCGTCTCCTGAATTTTCCGCCGCATATAGGCTTCTCTTACCGCGTTATAAGCGTACTCGGTGCGTTCATAACGCCTCTCCTTCTCCTCGGATAGCTCCCGCATCTGCGTGGAGAAGGCAATAATCGCTTCTTGATACGCACCGGCATTCAGGTTGTGCTCGTAATTCCGCTCCCAATACATGTCATAATCGTGCTCTCCGGCAAGCTCGGCAATACGGCTGTAGATGGAACGCTCTCCACGCGTCTCCTCCAATGGCCGTTCCGGTGAAGCTGGACTGCCTTCCTCTTCCTCAGCGCCCGTATTCATCCGTACGTCCTGCAAAGCAAGCGCCGCGGACGAAGGCAGATCGATAAATGCAGCCATCGCTCCATTCTCTTCCGCCCACTTCATCGCTTGGTATTCCGGAGAATAAGCAGCGAAAGGCCACAGCACAGTACGCACAGGCAAATCATCTGTAAATGCCAGTACCGCAACCGGCGGCTTCGTCACCCGATTCGTCAGATGGCGAATTTCCGGCGTAGCGTCGGCAGGACCTTCAATAAGAACCGCAGTCGGCTGGATATCATGAAGAAAGTCCAGCAGATGCTTCGCGCCGCCGGGAGAAAGATGCCGCACCCCAAAAATATGCACAGCCGCAGCAGCAGTCGCACTCACTCGTTCATCTCCCTGCAAGCCGTATACAAGCCGCGCCATTCCGCCCCGCGCTTCTTCATCACATTGTCGAGATATTCCTTCCAGACGAGCTTATCTTTGACGTCATCCTTCACGATCGCCTCTTGCAAGCCTGCAGCCAGATCTTCATCGGTCAGCTCTCCGCTGCCGAAGCTAGCGGCCAGTGCCATACTGTTCGTCAACAGCGAGATCGCTTCCGCGGTCGAAATGACACCTGCAGGCGATTTTACCTTCTCCTTCTTGTCGATCGTCATCCCGTTACGCAGCTCGCGGAATATGGTGACAACCTTGAGCAGCGCCTCATCCGCAGGAACAGCAGCCTGCAAATCGTAGGCCGAAGCAATCTCTTGAACCCGCTTCTTCACAATTTCGACCTCGGTATCCATATCAGATGGGGTAGGCAATACAATGATATTGAACCGCCGCTTCAATGCGGCCGACATTTCATTCACGCCGCGATCCCTTGTATTGGCCGTGGCGATAATAGAGAACCCTTTGCGGGCGCTCACTTCCTTGCCGAGCTCAGGCACCGATATGGTCTTCTCGGACAGTATCGAGATGAGCGCATCCTGAACCTCGGACGCACACCGGGATATTTCCTCGAAACGCGCGATCCCCCCCGCTTCCATCGCCCGCATAATCGGGCTTTGCACCAACGCTTCCGGTGTCGGCCCATTCGCCAGCAGCATCGCATAGTTCCAGGAGTAGCGCACATGCTCCTCGCTCGTTCCAGCCGTTCCTTGAACGACGAGTCCGGAATGGCCATATATCGCTGCCGACAGATTTTCAGACAGCCATGATTTGGCGGTGCCCGGCTCCCCGATTAGCAAGAGCGCCCGATCCGTCACTAAGGTCGCGATCGCCATCTCGACCAGTCTTTTATTGCCGATATATTTAGGCGTAATGACGGTTTTCCCCGCTTTGCCGCCGGTAATGAACGTGAGTACCGACTGCGGCGACATTTGCCAGCCTGCCGGAATCTTTCCTTTATCCGCCTTGCGAAGCGCTGCTAATTCTTCCTCGTACAATCGCTCCGCCGGCAGTCGCATCATATCTTGCAGCTGTTCTTGGCTAGTGGTCATCTGCTCATCTCCTTTAAGGTGTATCGCACGCTCTATCGTTCTGATTATCGTGTTGTATGTCCTGCTCCTGCTCTGTAGGATAGGCTATACAGGCTTCGACGTGTTCGCCGCGCTTTCAGCAGCCTGCATCGTCTCCACTACATATCGGAGCTGTTCGCCAGCGGTATATTTGAACTTCGGCAATACAGCCGCCAAGCGGTCGCAGTACGCCGAAGGAAGCTGATATAGCTGCTCCAGCACGTGGCCTTCGAATACGTAGCAATTGGTATTCCGTTTATCTTCCAGCGCTGTCACAAGCGCTTCCCAGCGAACGTCATCACTGACTCCCGCGCGTTCCAACCCGCTTAGTAGCATCCCTGCAAAAGCATTGCGGAACTCCGGATTGCTTTCTAATTTACCAATCATGAACTGCTTGGCAGCCACATGTCCGGGATGCGCGAATGCGCACACAAGCTCAAGCGCATTCTGCTCGATCAACCAATCCAACCAGCGATGGTCCCACTGTGCCGCAAGCTGTTCCAGCGGAAGCATCACAACCGTGGAAAGCGGTACGGTCTCATTGGGAATGCTCCACAATATCGGATAAGGTCTATACTCGCGCGACATGACTTTCTGTTCTATAGACGAGAGCAGCTGCTTCTTCCGCTTAGCCAGATCCCTGTTCGTCTGCAGCTTCCATTTGTTGCGCATCGACTCGACGTATCGTTCATATAGCTGCGTTGGAGAGAGCAAGCGGAACGACGAGCGGAACGAATGCGGCATATAACGGACATTGTGCTGTTCCAACTCATGCAGCAGCGCCAATGCTGCTTCTGTATCCGTTTGTTCCAAATAGTAAGCGGCGGCGTCAAAAAGCTCCAGCCACCCCAATGAGACAAAAAATGAATAATGGTTCGTTACATGTACAAATACGTCATAGAGCGCTTCACTCCGCTTTCCGTCCAATGCCGTAAGGAAGTGTTGGATCTTCGTCCATAAGGCTTCTATTTTCTTCTTGTCTTCCTTTTCCTTCACCTCAGAAGCTTGCTTCAGTTCAAGGCCCAAGTCCCGCACCAATCTTTCGGTGAGCTCACCCGAATGGCACTTGAACGATGCCTCTGCCGCCAACTCTATATCTTTACTGGAAAAGGCTTCATACAGCCGATCGACCGCACGCGCCGATCCGCCTGTAGCCAAGGCATGATAAGCAGCCTCGCGTATCGCCTTCTTCTTATCCTTCGTCCAGCCTAGCAGCGCTTCTTCATATTGCTCACGGCCTGCCAACAGTTCAATTGCCGTCACCCGCACATCGTCCGAACCGGATTCCGCGGTCTGGTAAATCAGATCGGCCACTTCTTCTCCGCCCACTTGTCCGATAACGCGCAGCTTTCTCGTTTCCAGCTTGCCGCCGGAAGGATTGAACACTTCGATAAGATGGGGAACGATCTGCATTCCATAAGAAGGCAGTATGTGTGTCACCGCATACTCAGCGATATCGACATATGGATCGTTCAGTGCCGCGATGGCGTGCTTCAGCAAGCGGAGATCTTGGAACATCCCTGCTTCGAACGCTTGCACGATCACCTCGTAGCGGCCGCTCCCGGTAGTCGTCAATGCCTCTTGAACCGCTGCCAGCTTACGATACGACAGCTTCGTGGACAAGGAGTTCGGGCGGCTCTTCACAGCCGTCAGCTCCCCCTCTGGCGAAATGGTTCCTTGTGTGCGAAGCACCGAGCTTAGCAGCAGGCCCAGATCCTGCAACGTCTCCGCCGAAGTCTGCGTCTGTTGAGCGGATGGCTCTATTAGAGCGGCAATCCCTTCTCCCAACCGTTTAAATACGGGCGCCCGTTCCCCGAGCTGCTGGAATTGGGGCAAGAGACGCTTCAAGCGAAAATCTCCGGCTGCCAGCTCGCTTCCTGCAATATAAAGCCGTCTCACTTCTTGATGAAGCTCTTGCAGCAATGCTGTACTCATCGCCGATCCCCCTTAATATAAGAGGCGGATCATGTCCGCACCCTTAATGATAGTCAATGGTTGTGCGACGAGCCGCCCGCTATCGAGACCGTGCTCGAACATAACCAGCATCGTCGTGTCCGTCAAGCTTGCGGCAGGAACGTGCGGCAGCAGCGGCACCGTCGCATGACCGAACGTGAACACATCGTCCAGCGCCAGATGCTGTCCCGCAGCATCGGTAATGGCGAATTGGCCTTGTTCTGTCTGCCGAACCTCTGCCACATGAAGCAGCATCACTGGGTTCTTGTCGCCGAGCGGGTTTTTCAGCTGGTTCTTCACCTGCTTCACGACATCGGCATAGGAACGATGGGCCATCGTTGAAATAGGTTCCAGATCATGCTGCTCCAGCGGCCGCGAGGTCATTTCTTCCCAACGCACTCTTCGGTTCATATCACCGGGATAGCGGTATAGCGACTTCACATGCGCGACATCGAAGAAGCTGTCGTCCTCTCGCATATGCTTGGCTGCCCTGTAAGGCCGATATTGAACCGTTCGATGGATTTCCCCGGTTGCTCGCTCCAGCCAATAGCCCTGATCGACATATTCTTGTCTGGCCTGATCGTCATAGCTCAAAAAGGCGAGCTGAATCAATTCGACCTGTTCCGCCATCAGGCCGCAATCCTTCAGCTCCGCCAGCTGCCAAGCGTGACCTAGCCATTCTTCTATCGTCGATTCATGGTCCAAGGCCAAGTCTGGATCAGCGAGCTTCGCCGTTAAATGAGCGCGCCCTTTCTTAATAAACGCATGAATCAGTGTTAATTGCTCGACGGCATATGTATAGATCGCTTCCCGATCATCCGCATTGGAGAGCAACAAGGCTAATCGACGCAATTCCGTCTGCGCCCCGGTCAAATAATAGTTGCCCATCTGCTTCACATGATCCTGGATCGTCTTTAACACTTTTTTATCGATCGTGGCCAACCCTCCGCGAATCAGCGACAAGGTCAGCTTCTCCAGCAGCTCCAAGCCCTCAAGCTGAGCCTGGATTTTTTTCTTCAACGCCGTTTTATTCACTTTTTTCGGCTTGGTCTCTGCACCTTCAGCGGCTTGCTGCGATTTCTTCTCTTCCCGCTTCTCCGCCTTCTCCCGCTTTGCAGTGATATCCTCAGGCACAGCAGCGGTGAGGAACGTCTCCCCTCCAATATAGGCATACAACAAACCAAGCGCGTGCTTGCATGGCAATTGCCGGCTTGGGCATGAACAGCGCAGCACCGGCTTCTCCGGGTGGATAAAATCTGCTGAGCATTGATAGTTAGACTTGCCGCTGCCGGAACACTCCCCGAATAGAAGCGCATCATCCTCCGAGCGGTTCAACTGCACGAAGCTGCGTTTTTTAACAAGCCCTTGCGCATTCTTAATGGCCGAGCTGTTCGGTGCCAGTGAATCAACATATGATTCTGTTATTTCGATCACGCGACCTTCCCTCCTATCTCTCCTGCTTTTCTCTCATATTTTCATGTGAAATCTAACACTATAGTAAAATGATACCTAAACCAATATTCATATCACACCATCTAAAGTCCTATTTCAAAGCCACGACTACATGAGCATCGCACTTCGAGAGTGAATGCAAGATTCGATGTCGAATCACCTCCTGAATGGCTTCGTGATCAAAAGGGGGCTTTTTGATCTTCCTCTATAACCATTGTCCAAAATAATCTTGGACCGCCTGCTTCGAATACCCATCCACCCCCCGCCAATTCACAATGGCGCAAAAGTCGTTCTTCCCGCCTCTTCCAGGCCTGTCTTCCTCTGCGGTCAAAATTCTGGCATACGCCATTATTTCCATCAGAAAATCTCGCTCACTCTTATTGGACGGCAAAATGCCATTCAGCCTTTTCTCCAGCTGACGTGCGGCATCGGCAGGAGCACAGCTTGTAATGGCAGCTATATAAGTTGAACAAAAGAATTAGAGGATTATGGTAAGGAATTTCAACCCTGCATGTCGAATAAAGAAGGAAATAGAAGAAGATAGGCAGGAAAAGAACATGGAAAACACAACGAAGCTTGAAGA
>NZ_JAMAWB010000173.1:0-201 GCF_023713585.1 Paenibacillus sp. MER TA 81-3 | reverse complement strand
CGGTCGTGGCTTCCGCCAGAACTTTATCCGTGCCTTGCTCCAGATAGTTCACGCTCAGCTTTTGTGCTGTTCCTTTGTAGTAGAAGGTGTACACATTACCTTCTGCTTTAAAGGTGTAGCTATCGCTTTCCTTCACTGGCGTGTAACCCGCTACTTCCGCGGCTGTCAGCTCCACCGTTTTACCTGTTACTCCGTCTACGG
>NZ_JAMAWB010000172.1:0-202 GCF_023713585.1 Paenibacillus sp. MER TA 81-3 | reverse complement strand
GTTGTTCGCCACGTCCTTCGTCGGCTCCTGGGGCCTAGGCATCCTCCGTGTGCTCTTACTAGCTTAACCTAGTTTGCTCATTGCTGATCTTTATATCAACATAAGGATGATTCTAAGACACTTTACTACTTTCGCGATTCAGTTTTCAAGGTACAAGTGTGAAAGAGATTCCTCTTTCAAAACTGAAAACGAGTGGAACGTT
>NZ_JAMAWB010000171.1:0-205 GCF_023713585.1 Paenibacillus sp. MER TA 81-3 | reverse complement strand
TCACCGTCAGCTTCTGCGCGCTTCCCTTGTAGTAGAAGGTGTACACATTACCTTCTGCTTTAAAGGTGTAGCTATCGATGGACTTCACTGGCGTGTAACCCGCTACTTCCGCGGCTGTCAGCTCCACCGTTTTACCTGTTACTCCGTCTACGGTCGTGGCTTCCGCCAGAACTTTATCCGTGCCTTGCTCCAGATAGTTCACGCT
>NZ_JAMAWB010000170.1:0-205 GCF_023713585.1 Paenibacillus sp. MER TA 81-3 | reverse complement strand
ATAAAATGAAAGGGCGTCTTGAACTTGTGTTCCTGCCCCCATACAGCCCGCATCTCAACGTTGTTGAAGGGTTATGGAAGTGGCTCAAGTCCGAGGTCATTAACAATGTTTTCTATCACACAGTCGCCGAAATCCGCAAAAATGTTCAGCAGTTTATGGACGAGATCATGAAATATCCCTTGTCCATCATCGATCGTCTTTGTGT
>NZ_JAMAWB010000016.1:0-146014 GCF_023713585.1 Paenibacillus sp. MER TA 81-3 | reverse complement strand
TTAAGCATAGACACGGGTACGACGTTGCGTCCTCCTCGGGTCTGGTTGGCATGGAGATTCAGGGGGCAATGGCGATATTTGCGGTTAATGTAAAGCGAATACTGAAGCTTATGGGTTGAAAATGCTCGCCTCCAGTGGGACAGTAAGCAAAAAAAATACGATTTTCATTCGTGAAATCTGAATGAAAATCGTATTTTTTGATGTGTTCACTTTCGGTTACGTACAAAAGCCGTGTTTTTCAGTGGCCTCTTCCTTAGAGAGGTCTCTTTACAGAATAGATAATCTACTGCTCTGTCTGGTAAAATGAGTGGACTATCCTAAGATCCCATCGCGGGCCTCATTCGATAGTTAATGGCCAACGGGTGTGCCGCACAAGCTAGAAGAGAAGATTACACATACCAATTGTGTTGTCCGAGATGATGAACATGCTCCCTTCAAAATACTGACACCCTGTGGGGTTTGTCAGGAGAGGCTGTTTTATTGGGGGGGAGAGGTGAAAGCAGCCATTCACACGGTGGACGGAACAGTGCAGACAATATCATCATTTTCCGAATCAGTATGTCGTTCTGAGTGAAATGTGCGCAGATGCGTGCTTGGTTCTAGATACACGATCAGACAGTGTGTACAATGTTGATTTTGAGGGCGGAGACGAAAAGCTGATAGCAGGTAAGTTAGAAGCGGATTGGACCAGTTTCTATGAATTTCTTATGTACTATTTTGACTTGAAATAGGGTGCAAGGCCAGCATATCAATTAATGTTCCGATACAAGGAAACCTCCAGCCTGCTGTATAGCGGTGCTGGAGGTTTTCACATTTCAATCGAATAACTTATGCGGTTATTTCCGTTGTTTTGTCTGCTTTATTCTTTCTAGTGAACAGCCGCTTGATCCAGTTCGAAAAATCGTCCAGATACGTATACATGACCGGCACCAGCAGCAATGTAAAGATGGTCGAGCAAGACAAGCCGAATATAACGACGACCGCAAGAGGAGCTTGCATTTCTGCGCCTTCGCCGATGCCGAGCGCGAGCGGCAGCAATCCGAGCACGGTCGTCAAGGTTGTCATGAAAATCGGACGAATCCGGCTTGGCGCCCCTTGCATGATCGCCTCTGTCCGCTCGAGTCCACTTCTGCGCATGATATTGATATAATCGACCAGAATAATCGCGTTGTTCACGACGATACCCGCTAGCATAATGACTCCGATTAAGGCGGTTACGCTTAACGGAGTTTTGGTGATGAACAAGCCTAGCGTGACACCCGTAAAGGTTGTCGGCATAGCGAACATAATAATGAACGGATAGAGCAGGGACTCGAATTGAACGGCCATCACGACATAAACCAGGAAAATGGAAAAGATGAGAGCGATGCCGAGATCGACAAAGGACTTCATCATATCCTCGGTTTGGCCGCCCATTGAGTAGGAATACCCCTCCGGAAAGTTCATTGTCAATAGCGCCTGTTCAATTTCGGTGGAGATGCTGCCCAAATCTCTTCCTGAAATGTCGGCGGTAACATTGATTTGCCGCTGCTGATTTTCACGCTGAATCATGACAGGACCTTGAAGCTGGTTAAATTCAGCCACGTCGGACAGCGGGACCAATCTGCCGCTCTGCGATTGAATCGTTAACGTGTTTAGCGCCGCAATGCTTGACCGGCTCTCTTCAGGCATGATGACTCTTACATCATATTCATTGCCGCCTTCCCGGTATTGCGTAGCTAACTGCCCGTTAATCGCAAGCGAAATTTCATTCATGATTTGCTGGTAGGTCAATCCATATTTAGCGGCCAAGCTCCGGTCGATAGTAATATTCAACTCGGCATTTCCTTCCGCCGCAGATGATTCTGCATTATAGACGCCATCGATCTCGGAAATGAGCCACACGACCTGATTGGCGACTTCCTCCAGCACATCTTGCTCTTGCCCGTTTAATTTGATTTGGATCGGTGCCCCCGCTCCGAACCCGGATTCCATCGCGGATACGGTAATCTCCGCTCCGGCTAATTCTCCGGCGGCTTCCGTTAATTGCCGCATCATCTCGTCCGTTGTAATTTCCCGTTCGGTTGCGCGAACCAACTGAATCATAAATGTCGCTGAATTGGCGCTTCCTCCGAACGGGCCGCCACCTCCACCGATCGATTCCGACGCGGTGTCGATTGCCTTCTCATATGGCTTTAGTAGTAAGGATACTTTGTCAGCTATTTTTTTGGTTTCCTCCAGATTCGTGCCGCTTGGCGTCTGAACGGTGATTTGGATTTGGCCCTGATCGCCGCCCGGCATAAACTCCATGCCAATGAATGGAACGAGGAAAAAACTCCCGATTAACAACACAAACGTGCCGAATACCGTCGTTTTGCGGTGTCCGAGCACCCAACGCAATATTTTTTTGTAGAACGTAATAAAAAGACCAAAAAAGCGGGTATACCAGCCCTTCTTCTCTGCCTTTTCCTTCTTCTTCGCGGATACCAGCTTGGAAGACAGCATCGGAATGAGCGTTATCGCCACGACGAGAGAAGCAATAAGGGAGAAGCAGACCGTTAAAGCCAGCGGCCGGAATATATCCGACGTAATTCCTTGCACGAACACGATCGGCAAGAACACGACCAACGTCGTCATGGTGGACGCGATTACGGCGGAAGCCAGCTCGGAAGCGCCTTTGACCGCGGCTTCTTTCATAGACATTCCTTTTTGCCGATACGTGAAAATATTTTCCAAGATGACAATGGAGTTGTCTACCATCATCCCGATTCCGAGCGCAAGGCCGCCCATGGAAATGACATTGAGCGTTTGCCCTGTAAAATGCATGAGTGTAAACGTAGAAATGATGGCGATCGGCATCGATATGCCGATAACAAACGTTGAGCGGACGCTGCGCAAAAATAAAATCAAAATCAATATCGCCAGAAAGCCGCCGCTGAGCATATTGCTGACGACACTATCCATCGATTGACGGATAAAAATGGAGGTGTCCGATACCATCTTTAGCTCGATTCCTTGCGGCAGCTTCGCTTCCAGCTTGTCCATTGCCTTGTAAATATGATCCGCTACCGCAACTGTGTTCGCGTCTGATTGTCTCTGCACCGACAACACTAGCGCAGGGCTGCCATTAACCAGCGTAAGCGAATTTTGCTTCTTGAATGTATCGGTGACCTGAGCCACGTCGCTCACTTGAATCTGCCCGCCGTTAGGCAAATGGATCAAGGTTTGTTGAATTTCATCTACAGAAGAATATTCGCCTTTGATGCGGATTTGAAGCTCCTGCACACCCTTCGGGACGCTTCCTGCCGCCGCGGATTTGTTCTCCATATTGAGCGCCTGCACAACCTGTGAAGGCGTAATGCCGTAGCGGGCCAGATTGGCGCGGTCCAGCTCAACGAGAATTTCCCGTGTTTTTCCGCCCTGGACGGAGACGGAGGCGACACCGTTTTCCCGTTCAAAGAAGGGGATAATGCTGTTGTCGGCAATCTCCTGCAGCTTCTCCGGCTGAGCTCCCGTCAATCCCAGAGTTATGATGGGCATTTGGTTCGGGTCAAAGCGGAGCACGGTCGGATCGTTGGCGGCTTCAGGCAGCATCCTTTTGATTTGATCGACTTTTTCCCGCACGTCAATTAAGGCATTATCCATATTGGTGCCGGTTTTAAAATTCAGCATGACTAGGGATGAATTCGCTTGCGATTGTGAGGAGACCGTATTAATCCCTTGGATGGTGCTTAAGGAGGATTCCAGCGGTCGCGAGATTAGTTTCTCGATTTCCTCGGGAGCCGCGCCTTGATAAGAAGTCGCAACGACGGCAATCGGCAGATCGATTTTCGGAAACAAGTCGATCGCGAGGCTGCGCAAACTGATCAAGCCGAGCGCAATAATGGCGAGCACGATCATGATGACGCCGATTGGACGTTTAACGGAGAGATCAATGATTTTCACGTTATCGCGCCCCCTCGATAATCTTCACTTTGTTGCCATCGCTTAACGTGAACTGACCTTTCACGACGACTTGATCGTTTTTATGGAAATCGCCTTTCACGGCAGACATTTTCGTCTGCGACTCCAATACCTCGACAGCTTTTTCAACTGCGCGGCCGTCCTTCACTATGTATATATGTGCCGATCCGTTTTTCTCTACAATGGTTTCGGTAGGGATGAGAAGAGCGTCTTTCAGCAGCTCCTGATCGACAATGAATTTCGCAATCATTCCCGGCTTAATCACATCGTCCTTATTGTCCGCCTGCGCTTCCAATGTATAGAAGCCAGATTCGTTGGTTATAGGGGAAAGGTAGGTAATCTTGGAGGAAAAAGATTTTCCTAGATCAGGAATTTCCACCTTCGCTTCCTTCCTGTCCTGCAGCAGCAGCATTTGGTTAGCGCTGACATTGGCAGTTAACGTAACCGGATTGGTGGACACGATCGTAAACAGCGGGGAAGTTGACGTGACGAATCCCCCTTCTTCGGCGGCGACACGAATGACTCGCCCGCTAATCGGAGCCTTCAGATAAGCGTCATCTACCCGGTTCTGGGCTTGTTTCACCCGCAGCCGGGCTTGCTCGACACTTCGCTTCGCTTGATCCAGTTCCATTTCTGCCGGTGCAGCGTTATGTGTGTTTTTATATTGATCCTGCGCCTGCTCTAAGGCGAACTGTTCCAATTGCAGTTGGATTTCCAAGTCCTCTGCGTTAATGCTGCCCAGAGAAGCTCCTTTATTGATGTAATCCCCCTTTTTCACATTTAATTTGCTCAGCTCGCCGTTGAGTTTCGGAATGACGTCGATGGTTTTGTTCGGATTGGCTGTTCCGATAATTTCATTCTGCAAGCTAAGAGCTCCAATCTCAATCGGAGCGACTTGAACGGGAGTTTCTTTTTCCTGTGCTCCTTGCAGTGGTTGTTCTGATTGCGGGGTGCAACCTGTTAATACGGCACTCAGCGTTAACGCAAGCACGCTAGCGCACAGCCAATGTTTTTTCAAGATTTATACCACTCCTTTTGCGATGTATAGGTTGTCTCTATCTAGGAACGTCGTTCCAAAATAAAGAAAGCTAATAATTATACGTGCTTAATCTACCACAGTTTCACGAATAAAGGTACAATATGCCAGCATTTTGCTAGAAGAAAATAACGAATGAGAGGCTGGATTGCTAGTTGCATAACTTCATTCTTGAAAATGTTCAAAGCTCGGGGCGTTCCGGCCTTTTATTGTAGTGGAATGCACCGGTTGGCCGGGGAAGCGGATGTGAACTTCGGAAGGGTAAGGGTATGCCCTTTATGGGTCGGAGCGTTATCCTTTTCAAGGCCTCTTTGCACTCCAAATGTAAAAACATCCACATTTCGATGCTCGTCGAAGCTACTGGATCTTATACTGGGATAGCCAGCATTCACTGTTACCTGAAATTATACTTCGATGCTGGGCAAATTCCGAAAAATTGCTGCACCACATCTGGAGGTAAAGAGGAATGGACATTTTTGAGACTGACCTTGCGCCTGCGCGTCCGTACAACTTTGGGTTGGCTTTGGCCCATCTTCGCTCGTCGACTGCTGCCATATTAGAACGAGTGAATCAAGAGCGGTATTCCCGCGCGTTAACTTTTTCAGGCTCGGATGTGCTCGTTCAGATTACAAGCACGGGGTCAATCGAACATACGACGCTGCATCTACAATTAACGGGGGAAAAAATCAGTAAGGAAATCGCAGAAAAAGCCGTTTCATGGGTGAAACGGACGTTTACGCTAGATACAGATCCGTTATCTTTTCACAAGCTGTACGCTCATGACCCGATACTTGGGCGCCTCATACAGAACTATCGCGGTTTGCGTCCGGTGCTTGTCGCGGACCCTTATGAAGCGCTCATCTGGGCCATTATTGGACAACAGGTTCATGTGCGATTTGCGCGTAAGCTGAAGCTCGCTTTTGTGGAATTATGCGGGCGAAAGATTGCGTATGACGGAACGGAGTACGGGGTGTTTCCGCAGCCCGGAGACGCTGCAATACTTAAGGAAGAATCACTACGAGGCATTCAAATGAGTCATCAAAAGGCGAGAACCATTATAACCGTGTCTGAAGCGGTTGCAGGCGGTGATTTGAACCTGCCAGAGCTGCGTAACGTTGATTATAGCCTTGCGTGCAAGACTTTGATGCAATACAAGGGTGTGGGCAGGTGGACGGCAGAGTCTGTCCTTATGCGTGGACTCGGGGTTCCAGACGCAATTCCCGCAGCCGATGTGGGGCTGCAATCGATAATCGGCCGAACCTATGGGATCGGAAAAAAGGCTACGGAGGAGCAGGTGCGGCAACTGGCGGAACGATGGGCACCGTGGAGGGGATGGGCGGCCTTTCTCTGGTGGTTTCAGCTTCAAGCAGAGGAACTTGCGAAGGTAAATTCCAAGTGACAGGATAGGTTCGAAAAAAACGGGATTCTATTAGGTTTGACGTATTTCGCAATCCAATTTATGCTATAAACAAATTAGGATTTATCCGAGATGGAACTGCAATCCTTTGCAGGTATAGAAGGTTTAGTAGTCAGGGGCACATTTCCGGTAAGGGCTTTTGTCCGAAAGTGCTGACGCTTGCCGTCGCTGCTTTCAATGAAAGAGCGATCAAGGTGTACAAAAAAGCGGGATTTGCAGCCTTGAATACATTTATGCAGGCAACCAACGGGGGGCGGTTTGAATTTTGACTATGAAATACGTGTTGCCGGAATTGAATATCCAAGAGGTTAATAGAAACATACAAGACCAAGCGAAGAGCTTAATATTAGAAGGTCTAGCAGAACCGTACGAATTGTTCGTATGTCAGTAGAAAAGCAACATCGAAGAAGGGGATATGCAAAAAAGATGATTTACGAGCTGGAGAAACGGGCAGTTCAGAAAAACTACAGACGAATCATCCTAGAAACGAACCATGCGTGGAAGGATGCCATTGCATTTTATCATTCAAATGGATACACGGAATACGCTGCCGACAAGGCAAGAATTCATATGAATAAAATTATTGGATAGTGTAGATGAAGCAGCGTAGGAATGCGACACACTGCCCAACTATTAGATCGCAAACAGCTTGTCCCTAGAAGAAGGACAAGCTGTTCTTCCCTTAATCTGACTGGCTAACTTACTTTTCCGCGACAATGGAGAACATGGGCGTCGTCCTGTTCAGCACTTTTTCGCTTTCTGTGTAGATAGCTTCGTCAAATCCCCAATTGCAGACAATCTCCCTATAACCGATTTTCTCCAGTGATTGCACATCCCAATCAGGACGATGCTCAAAGGTAAGCGGAAGCTTACTCGTAATTTCATCGCCTTCGCGCTCAAGGCTTTCTTCCAGCTCAATGCCATAACCCATCCTTCTCGCGGTTTCACAATCTTCCATATACTGCTTGCGCTGCTCTTCATCTACAAGATGTTTATTCCAATTCGCATCAAATATAACGATTTTTCCGCCCGGACGCAGCAGTCTGTGCCATGCATCGTATGTTGCGAAAGGCTGCGGCAGTGTCCAGGTTACATTGCGGCTTATAATGACGTCGAAGCTGGCTTCCTGGAAAGGGAGAACGCCAATATCTCCTTGTATAAACTGAGCGACAGCCCCCGCTCGGAAGGCGTTGAATTGCGCCTGCTTGAGCATGAGCGGCGATGAATCGACAGCCGTAACCGTATGATTCATACCGCTCAACAGAATCGCAAAAAAACCGGGTCCGGTACCGACATCCAGCACATCAAGCCCCGATCCGCTGCCGATATGCTGCTCAATTATGGCCCTCCATGCCGGCGCTTTAAAGCTGTTAAGCTCATCCAAAACGATATCATTATAAACCTCGGCGCTTTCATCCCAATATTGTTGAGAACGGTTTTTCGTTTCCATCATACCCTCCTTGATCTTGTCTATTTTATATTGACAGTTTTGCAAACGCGCTCCTATAATAGTAATCATTACGATTAATGAGGGCAAGCTTTTTTTCATCACACATAAAAAATAATATAAGTTGAAGTAGAGAAAGATCACATTTCCAGTCAGTATCGATACGCTGTCAAGTCCTTCTCTCCACTCTCCCTCTCGTTCAGAAGGCGCATCTTTCGTATGGGTGATTGACTTTGCTGTGCATGCCCCTAGTAACATGGCTTCTCGGATGATGCAGCAGCATCACCGGTAGATTACACTGCCTAGCGCCTGAGTCATGCGGGAATCGTGGTTACTGACAGAAGGGGAGAGTGAGCGGAAACGCCAAATGGGGAGAGTATCGCCTCTCCAATATTTTGAGAAAAGTAACGAAGCCGTATCAAAACTTAATTCAAGTAATTCAATATCGCGGGGAGAAGAGAGATTGTGAGAATAAAAATTGCTGTAAGATACAAAGCACCCATAGAAATGCTCAAACCATGGTTTATTCTGATGCTGGCGGTTATCGTCATTGCCGGTTGTGCAAAAGAATCCTCCGAGGCTGCTCCATCCGAAGCCAAACAGATTACCGTCGCAAGCAGTACGGATAGTGGAATCAACCGACTGGATGCAGCTTCTTATGAAGGAATGATGCAAGCTTACCCGTTAATTTACGATTCTCTGGTTGAGTATGGAGAAAAAGGGGAGATCCAGCCCGCTTTAGCTGAGTCTTGGGATATTTCGCCTGATGGCAAAGAGTATACGTTTCATTTACGTAAGGATGTCCAATTTTCTGACGGAACGCCTTTTAATGCAGAAGCAGTAAAGTTCTCCGTGGATCGTTGGGCGAATAAGCCTGAGCATGATTGGCTGTTGACCTCGAAAAATCTAACATCGGTCAAAGTGATAGATGAGTTTACCGTTAAGCTTACGTTTACGAAGCATTATTATTTGACACTTGCGGAACTTTCCTACCCTAGGCCGTTTCGAATCATGAGTCCGACTTCCGTCGAACCGGCTGGCGATCCGGAGGGCAAATTTGTAAAGGCGATCGGCACAACAGCGTGGGTACAGGAAGAATATAAACAAGATGTACAAACTGTTTTTACGCCTAATTCTACCTATTGGGGCGTTAAGTCCGGAATTGATAAGCTCACGTTCAAAGTGGTTCCGGATTCCCAATCGCGTGTCCTAGCCGCCCAGAACGGCACTATTGATATTGCGGGAGGCGAAGTTAGTAAAATTCCGTTGGAAAGCTTATCATTACTGAAAAATGGAGAGAAGACGAAGCTGGCCACTCAAAAGGGCACCGCTTCTTACTTCCTTGTTGTTAATGATGCAAATGCGGCAATTGCCGATAAAAAGGTGCGTCAAGCGATTAATTATGCTGTTGATAAGCAGTCTATCGCACGAGACTTGTTTGACGGTACGGGCAGTCCAGCTACCGGCATACTTCCGACAACTAATGCCTACGTCTCCGAGGACAGTAATAAAGGTTACTCATATAATCCGGAGATGGCCAAGCAGCTCCTTAACGAGGCTGGCTGGAAGGATGCAAATGGGGATGGAACGGTTGAAAAAGAAGGAGAAAATCTTGTGTTTTCACTTGTGCTGCAAACCGAGGAGTATCCTGAATGGAAACCGTTGGCTGAAGCTGTTCAGGACCAATTGTCCAAAGTTGGCATCCAAGTAGAGCTCAAGGTTCTGGAGCAGGCTTCGTATTACGATGCTTTGTGGAAGAACAAAGAGTACGATTTGCTCATCTACAGGACGTATGCCGATGCCTTCAATCCACTTGGCTTCCTGATGGCGCTTTTTTATAAAACAAATGAGGCTCCAGCGGTCGCTTTCGGCACGGAGCAGTTAAGCAGCTTGATTGACCGCGCGGCCGCGACTCTTACTGACGAAGAACGGTTTAAAGCTTACAATGATATTTTTCAATTGATGAATGAAGAAGCAATGAGTGTGCCGTTGTTTTACCCCGACGACTTGTTTGTAGTGAACAATCGTATCTCTGACGTACAGTTAGGAGCGACTACATTCAGACCGATTGTATGGGAAAAGCTTCGGTTGGATGAACAACGATGAATAAAGGTCTGCTTAAGCGACTGATCTGGACAATTCCCACCCTGCTAGGCGTGACTGTTGTAACATTTACACTCGTTCAATTAATGCCTGGAAATCCGACGGATATATGGCTGAGAAGCAAGGGGATTATTCCTGACGCCGTCAGCGTAGCAGAAATACGGCGCCAGATGGGGCTTGATCAACCACTGATTGCGCAGTATGGAGCATGGCTGAATGAAATTTTTCATTTACGTCTGGGACTATCGTTTCAAAGCGGGCTGCCGGTTACGAAGGAACTCGCAGCGCGGTTGCCAGCGACTTTGAGACTGATGGGCGCCTCCTTCGCTGTCGCGTATATTCTTGCGGTTCCAGCCGGCATCGTATCGGCATGGTATAAGCAGCAGCACCTCGACCATGCCGTTCGTTTCCTATCTATTTTGGGCGCATCGCTGCCGCACTTCTGGATAGGAGCCATGCTTATTTATTTGTTCTGTATCCGCACTAACCTGCTCCCCATGATGGGTGACGGAGGAATTATGAATTATATAATGCCGTCCATAACGATGGCGGCGGGCATGGCGGCCGTATATGCTCGTATGTTGCGAGCTGGGATGCTGGAGGCGATAGCAGATCCCCATTATAAAGCGGCCCGGGCTAGGGGAATCAAGCAAAGCCGTTTGATCGTTCAGCATGCGATTCGACCGGCATTGCTGCCGTTTATAACGGTAATCGGGAATAGCTTTGGTTATTTTTGGGGTTCCTCGATTATTGTTGAAGCGATTTTCTCATGGCCAGGGGTAGGCAGATTGATGATTGATGCTATTTTTAACCGCGATTATCCGGTCATTCAGGCAATTACACTGCTGACAGCCGCTTGCGTTATCGTGGTGAATTTGGCAGTAGATCTCATTTATTATTGGCTTGACCCGAGAATTCGGGCAGAAGGCGGTCGTTATGAGGAACTTTAACATACAGCGTATCAGAAAAATGGCGGGAGCAATCGGAAATCCGCTAGGGAATAAGATTGCCAGCTCCGGCTTGTATATCCTGTTAATGGTCATTGTGGTCGGTATTCTGGCACCCATGATTGCGCCTCACGATCCGCTTGCGGTCAATCTTACTGCGAAGCTGCTGCCGCCTAGCTTGGAATACCCGCTTGGGACCGATCAAATGGGAAGATGCGTTTTTTCAAGAATCATTAGCGGAACCATGGCCTCACTCGTCATGCCGTTGACTGCGATGGCACTTATTCTTCTCATCGGCATGCCCCTTGGCGTTATTGCTGGTTACTATGGGGGCGTGTTCGATCGGATCATCATGGTCGTGGTGAATACGATGCTCTCCTTCCCGAATTTACTGCTGGCCATTGTACTAACGGGATTTCTTGGGCCGGGAACGTTGCATATTTTACTCGCGGTCGTCGCCGTGTGGTGGGCGAAGTATACGAGAATTGTGAGAGGGATGACGTTGTCATTGAAGGAGAAGCCCTATGTCAAAGCCAGCCGCGGCTGTGGCTCGTCGGACGTCTGGCTGATGTTCCGGCATATTGTGCCCGGTACGGTGCCAACCGTGCTTGTATTCTCCGCGTTGGATGTCGGCCGAATGATTCTTGCGATTTCCGGTCTGGCCTTCCTCGGTCTCGGTGTTGCGCCTCCATCCCCGGAGTGGGGCGCGATGCTCAGCGATGGTCGGCATTATTTGCAAACCGCGCCACGACTGCTTTTGTCTCCCGGTCTGGCCATCTTGCTCGTGATGGCGGCATGCAATCTGCTCGGTGAAGGTTTAAGAGATGCGTTGGATGTCAAAAGGTAACCGCTATCGGCGTTTTGGAGGATGGATATGACGATAAGAGAAAACGATGCCAACACCTTGCTGCGAGTAACTCAATTGAATGTTATATACGAAAATCGGCGCGGGATGGTGCATGCAGTTAAGGATGCCAGCTTTGAAATGGGAAGCGGTCGTGTACTGTGTATTGTGGGAGAAAGCGGCAGCGGAAAGAGTGCTATAGCGCTCTCCCTGCTAAAGTTGATCGACCCACCGGGCAAGATTACGAACGGTCAGGTTCTTCTGGATGGGGAAGACTTGCTCTCGCTGTCAGAACAACAGTTAACCCGTATCCGCGGCAAGCAGATGGGGATGATTTTTCAGAATCCATCGCGCAGCTTGAACCCCGTCATCAAGATTGGCGTTCAGTGTGCGGAGACTATCCGCAGTCATGTGAAACTATCAAGAGTGGAGGCGGATGAGCGTACATTGGACTGCTTGCGGGAAGTCGGTTTTGCCCGTCCACAGGAAACGATGAATCGATTCCCATACCAGTTGAGCGGTGGAATGCTGCAGCGTGTCATGATCGCCATGGCGCTGAGCTTAAAGCCAAGGCTGCTAATCGCCGATGAGCCAACGACCTCTCTTGATGTTACCGTTCAGGCACAAGTTATGTCCAGGCTGCTGCAATTGAAGAAACGTTGGAACACCTCTATTCTACTCATTACACATGATCTCAGTATAGCGGCTCAAATGGCTGATGAGGTGGCAGTTATACATGCGGGAATTATAGTCGAACATCGAAAAACATTGGATCTTTTTCAAGATCCGCATCATCCATACACAAAAAAATTACTGCGCAATGTTAGGGGAGAGAGTAATAAGGAGATGACATACGAATGGAATTGCTGCAAGTGAACGGATTGTTAAAACATTACGGGACACCCACTATAACGGAGTCGATAAATCTAGGCCTGAAGCAGAAGCGCCGACGCTCGTCACCTCCCGCTCTTGATGGCGTCTCGTTTACTATTGGCAAAGGTGAAGCATTCGGGCTCGTCGGAGAAAGTGGCAGCGGGAAGAGCACGCTAGCTAGATTGATTTGTCGGATGGACACGCCTACAGCTGGGCAACTGCTGTGGAATGGGGAAGACATCACGGAACTGCGAGGCAAACGGTTGAAAGGCTTCAGGCAGCATATTCAGATGATCTTTCAGGATCCGGTATCCAGTCTGAGCCCTTATCAAACGGTAGAGCAAGCCATTCGAGAGCCGCTCCGAAATTTTGGTCTAGGCTCTCGCTCCGAGCGCGATATCCTGGTTCAAGAGCTTATCAAGGATGTCGGCTTGGATCCAAAGCTAGCGTCACGCTATCCGAGCGAATTAAGCGGAGGCCAGAATCAGAGGGTCAATATAGCCAGGGCACTGGTCTGTAAGCCCTCGTTAGTTGTGTGCGACGAACCGCTGTCCAGTCTCGACGCCCCCATGCAGACACAAATTTTGACGCTACTGGCAAGACTGCGGGATCAGCGTGCTTTATCCTATCTGTTTATTTCCCACGATCTGCTCGCTGTCCAATCATTGTGCGACCGGATTGCTGTCATGTATAGAGGAGCCATTGTCGAAATATTCGACAGCTCCCAAATGTCCGTCATCGATCATCATCCGTATACGAAGCTGCTGCTTTCCTCCATACTTATTGCGAACCCTCTCAAACGCCATCAATGGAAAGAAACGGAGACAGAGAAGGACGACAAAGCAACATCTGCGGAGGGCGGTTGCAGTTTTTATAACCGTTGTCCATTCGGCACACCGTTGTGCAGGACGGTCAGACCGCAGTTAAAGCTGAGGGAACGGGGGCATTATGCCGCCTGCCACGAGCTTGACGACACGAGCGATTTATAATGAAAAAATTGATGTAAACGCATTGAAGTCCTACGGAGCTGTATATCATTAACATGTTGTGGACACGAAACGATATCAGGAGGGAGCTCGGTTTATTGGTTACTAGGAAGTTTGTAAGGTGAGGGGGGGGACAAGCAAAATAAGGATGAGTCCTGCATTGATGACATACTTGAAGCAGATTGACATCAGTGCAGTTCCTATTATCGGAAGAACGAGCAGAGAAAATTGCGGTTGGAGCGAAAACAGCCTGCCCTTTGAAGAAGGACAAGCTGTTTTTTGATTCCGATAGTTTTGCCAATCCGGAAACTCATTTACTCAAACTCAAGGCTCCCGCAGTGCTTCCATCATTCCTTCTTTTTTCTGTCTGTGATCTTGTCTATAATAAACATAAATGCACTGAACAAAAGGGACATAACCAACATGTCTAGTATAGTTACACCCGAGTCACTTTTTATGCCTAAGAACATTATAAGCTGTAAAATCAGAGATATCACAAAAAGTGATATGTATCTAATACTATTCATGCAACACCATTCCCTTCGAATCGTTCCTTTACTGTCCTATGCAGCGGACACTAAACCAGGCCAAACTTGCAGCAAGTCCTACAGCTCCACCTTTAATTGCATTTTTTCCAACGATTTTGATGATTTCAACAGCTAACTTACTCCACAGTTTCTTTTGAATCATTTCTGTCATTCCACCAGTTAAAAAGCCGATTCCTGTAAAGTCAATAATTTGGTCAGCAACACAAGATCCCCATGAAGCTGTGGAGAAATCTCCTTCTTCTGGATTAGGCACTCCATGTAACTCATCTGCTGTTAATTGATCACCATTAGCAAGCTTAACAAATGCCGAGATTGTTGCAACGTTCTCGAGTCCGAATTTCTGAGCTGCTTTTTGCTCATTAAATACATACTTACCATTTTTAACCACAGATGCCTGTTCAAAAATGAATTTCAGGTCAGATGCTACTTGGGCCGTTGATGTTTGTTCACTAATCGTTTGAGCAGAGGCAAACGGACTGAAAAGCGTTAGAGAAACAACTAGAGCGCATGTCAGAGATGCTACGAGAACCTTCCAATCTTTCCTTGCTAATAAGTTCATATTTATTCTTCCATTACCAAAATATATTAAACTCTCATAAATTACTCTATAACACCTTTGTGTATTGTGCAATAATAAAAGTAATAAATGTAGTTATTTAGTAATAAAGTACAGAATTATCTACGCATTATAACAGAAGTAAAGGCATAAAACTCCAGCTTGCTTTTCTGCAAAAAAAGGAGCAGGACATAAATAGCGCTTACAAATTTTTTCTTTACAGATGCGGGAGAAAGAAGTTTTAGTACAATTACTTATGACTACGAGTCTATAATAAAATATGATACAAGTTGAAATGGAGAAGGTGCCGAAGGAATGAATAAAAACAATGTGCGATTGGAAATGACAAGTGATGAGGAAGAGTTGGAGCAAGTAAGGAATCATTTATACTCGTATAATACGAAGAGTGTGGATGCGGATTTCGAGCCAATTAATTTGGTTCTGAAAGCACAAAACAATGAGATTGTCGGCGGTTTGCTAAGCTATAGATACGGACAAAGTATCTTTATCGAGATTTTATGTGTTGATGAAAGATTGCGCGGCAGCGGACTCGGAACGAATCTGCTGAAAAAAATAGAAGAGATAGCCGCACAACGTGCAGTAGACACGATACATTTGGATACGTTTGGTTTTCAAGCGCCGGGTTTCTATCTGAAAAACGGATATGAGCAGTTTGGGGAACTTAAAGATGTGCCCGTAAAAAACCAAAACAGATACTTTCTGAAAAAGCAAATGAATAAATGCAGATAAAGCGCCGGGGTAGGCAGTGAGCTTGTCTTCATTGTCTTCCCCTCATATATGACAAGAACAAAATGTTGAAAATAGCGCTTTCAAATTTCTTCTTTACAGATGCGAGGGAAAGAAGTAATATAAAAACAACAAAGTTGTATACAAGTATACTTGTAGTCTTTTAAGAGGAGTGAAGATAGCATGAAGTTAGGCATGATTGGTCTTGGCAAGATGGGATATAATCTGGTTGAAAATATGCTTCGTCATCAGCACGAGGTAGTCGTATATGATGTGAATACAGAGCCAAGGCAGCAATTGGCAGGGCAGGGGGCAGTACCTGCGGGTTCTATCGAGGATCTGGTTTCGAACTTGGCATCCCCTAAAGTAGTCTGGATGATGGTGCCTGCAGGCGAGATCGTGGATGGTGTAATCGACACGCTCATTCCGCTCCTGTCGCAAGGGGATATCGTTATTGACGGGGGCAATTCTCATTATAAACAATCGTTGGCGCGGGGCGAGAAGCTGCACGCACATGGGATTCATTTCTTCGATGTCGGGACATCGGGCGGAACCGAGGGCGCGGCACAGGGCGGCTGCTTTATGATTGGCGGGAATCAGGAAGCTTTTGCATCGATTGAGCCTTTGTTCCGAGATATCGCCGTTAAACAAGGATATTTGTACGCCGGTAAGAGCGGCAGCGGTCATTTTCTGAAAATGATTCACAATGGCATTGAGTATGGCATGATGCAGTCGATCGCTGAAGGGTTTGAACTGCTGGACAAGAGCGATTTTGATTATAACTATGAAGATGTGGCGCGTGTATGGTCGAATGGTTCCGTTATTCGCAGCTGGTTAATGGAGCTGACACAAAATGCATTCTCGAAAGATCCGAAGCTAGAAGGGATTTGCGGTGTCATGCAGAGCTCCGGCGAAGGGAAATGGACCGTGGAGACGGCCTTGGATTTGCAAGCGAGTGCACCGGTCATCGCGATGTCTTTGTTCATGAGATATCGTTCACTTGAAGCCGATACGTTCCATGGCAAGATCGTCGCTGCGCTGCGGAATGAATTTGGCGGTCATGGGGTAGTTAAGAACAACTGAGGGCGCAACAACTCCTCATCCTGATGGAATCGTCAAGAGAATGTGATAGAATGAGTCTAACTGTCACCTTAACGGGCGAACTACCATTCATTAGGAGAGTTGAACCTTTATGCATTATCCATCCGCATGGCTGCAGGGAATTTCCCTTGGGGAATCGATTGCTTGTAAATTACGATTGCAAATTATAAATGGAACGATCAAACCGGGTGAGGTCATCTCTGAAAATCGAGTGGCCGCCGACTTCGGCACGAGCAGATCTCCGGTGAGGGAAGCGTTGAAAACGCTATCGAACGAAGGTCTGATCCGGTTAGAACGGATGGGAGCGGTAGTCTTGGGTTTGAGCTCAAAGGATATCGAGGAATTGTATGATGTCCGCTTTCTCATCGAAAGCTTTGTTCAGCAGCGTCTGGCCCATGGCAACCAAGAAAAGTTAATTGTAAAATGCAATCAAATTATCGATAAAATGGAATTAGCAGTCAAATATAACGATGTTGTCGATTTCGCCTATCAGGATTTTTCCTTTCATGAAGCGATTGTGGCAGCGGCGGAACATAAAAGAATTTTTCATCTATGGACAAGCATCCGCCACATCGTCATGACGGTCATGTTGATTACAACCGAAGAGGTATTTTCCAAGGGAGAGCAGAAGCTCAGCTCTGTCATTAATAAGCATCGTACGATTGTGAAAGGGCTGGAATCCAAGAACGCCGACACGATACAGAACGTAGTTCGGGAATATTTTTCGGATTCGCGCCAGACACTGCATACGAGCTTGCCTCAATTTTAAGGAAAACGAGAGGAGCATTTTCTTTTCGCTTAAAGTTGTCGACAAGTATACAATATGTGGAATGGAAATACTAAGGGGAATTATAGAAGAGTCAGAATCGTAGGGAGGATTTATATATGAGCAGTATTTTTGGTCTCAGTCACAATGTAACGTTGCTCATTTGGACATTGATTGCAATTGTATTTCTGGTTGTGTTTATTGCTAAATATAAATGGAATCCTTTTGTCACACTGCTCCTTTCAGCTTTGATGCTGGGATTGCTTGCAGGGATGAAGCCGCTTGATGTGGTGAGCTCGATTACAGGCGGTCTAGGCGGTACACTTGGGACAATCGCGATCGTCATCGCTCTCGGAACGATGCTTGGCAAGATGATGGCAGAATCCGGAGGCGCGGAGCAAATCGCTTCTACCTTGGTAGATAAGTTCGGAGAGAAGCGAGTTCATTGGGCGATGATGATCGTTGGCTTTATCGTAGGGATTCCGGTGTTCTTCGAAGTGGGTCTTATCCTCTTGATTCCAATCGTGTTCACTGTGGCACGTAAAACAAAAATGCCGCTCTTGCAAATTGGGATTCCTATTTTAGCTGGACTTTCGACGGTGCATGGACTTGTCCCGCCGCATCCGGCACCGATGATTGCGATTGATGCCTATCAGGCGGATCTCGGGAAAACGATTCTGTATTCTCTTTTGATTGGCTTGCCAACCGCAATTATTGCCGGTCCTGTATTCGGCAAGTTCATTGGTAAGCGCATTCAGGTGGAACCACCGGCCAAATTGGCTGAACAATTTGCGCTGCAGAGCGATCGTAAGCTTCCGGGCTTTGGCATCACCTTGTTTACGATTTTGCTGCCGGTCATCTTAATGCTAGTTGGTTCGGTGGCAGATATCGCGGATCCAGAAGCAACTAGCAGCATCACTGTATTTTGCGAATTTATCGGGCACGAAATTATAGCGCTGTTGATTGCGGTTGTATTCTCGTTCTTCTCACTCGGTTTTGCGAGAGGATTTACGAAAGAAGAAGTATCCCGCTTTACAAGTGAGTGCTTAGCGCCCACTGCCACGATTATTCTCATCATTGGCGGGGGCGGAGCCTTCAAGCAAGTGTTGATTAATAGCGGTGTAGGGGGAGCGATTGCCGAAATTGCGACACAAGCCAATGTGAATATTATTTTGTTCGCCTGGTTTGTAGCTGCATTGATTCGGGTCGCCACTGGATCTGCAACCGTGGCCATGACGACAGCCGCAGGAATTGTGGCACCTGTCCTTGCGATGAATCCTGGTGCGAATATAGAGCTTGTCGTGTTAGCGACAGGTGCAGGCTCGATTGTGCTGTCCCATGTCAATGATGCTGGCTTCTGGATGGTGAAGGAGTTCTTCAATATGTCCGTGCCTCAGACATTGAAATCATGGACGGTGATGGAGACGCTGCTATCAGTTGTAGGATTGATTTTTATACTTCTCCTCAGTACAGCAGTGTAAGTGAATCAGGATTATGGCAAGCAGGATTTCGAGAAAGAAGGTTTACCAATGAGCATGAAAAAGTACATGATCGGTATCGATATCGGAACAACGAGCACCAAGGCTGTTCTGTTCGAAGAGAACGGACAGGTCGTAGCCAAGGGGAGCGAGGGGTATCCTTTATATACGCCTAATTCGACGATTGCGGAGCAGGATCCGGAGCATATCTTCCAAGCGGTCATCCAATCGGTCAAGCAAGTGATGGCGCACAGCGAAGTTCGGCGTGAGGACATCCTGTTCGTCGCCTTCAGTTCGGCGATGCATAGTGTCATTGCTATTAATGCCGCAGGCAAGCCGCTTACGCCATGCATGACGTGGGCGGATAACCGCAGCAGCGAACATGCCGCGCGGTTGAAGCGGGACATGAACGGGCATGAGCTATACCTGCGGACAGGGACGCCGATTCATCCGATGTCCCCGATTACGAAATTGATGTGGATGCGCGATGAGGAGCCTGAGATTTTTCAAAAGACTAATAAATTCATCTCGGTTAAAGAGTATGTGTTCGCCAAGCTCTTCAACGAGTACGTGGTGGATTACTCGATCGCTTCAGCGACCGGCATGTTGAATTTAAGGGATCTGGATTGGGATGAAGAGGCGCTGCGAATTGCCGGGATTACCCGTAATCAGCTGTCTAAGCTCGTCCCGACGACGCATCAGGTACAGGGGTTGGATGCGTCATATGCAGAAGAGATGGGCTTGGCGGTGTCCACGCCGTTCATAGTGGGAGCGAGTGACGGCGTCCTCTCCAATTTGGGAGTGAATGCGATCGAACCCGGCGTGGTCGCGGCTACCATTGGCACGAGCGGAGCGGTTCGCACGGTCGTGGATCGTCCGGTCACGGACCCGAAAGGAAGAATTTTTTGTTACGCCTTGACCGATAAGCATTGGGTGATCGGTGGTCCCGTCAACAACGGGGGCATGCTGTTCCGTTGGGTGCGGGATGAGTTCGCGGCCGCGGAAGTGGAAACAGCCAAGCGTCTTGGGGTGGACTCCTATGATTTGTTGACGAAAATTGCAGAGCAGGTAAGACCGGGCGCAGATGGATTGCTCTTTCACCCGTATTTGACCGGCGAACGCGCGCCGCTGTGGAATGCGGATGCGCGCGGTTCCTTCTCCGGACTGACGATGCACCATCGGAAAGAGCATATGATTCGCGCCGTGCTGGAAGGAGTCATTTTTAACCTGTACACGGTGCTGTTGGCAATGGAAGAGCAGATCGGACGGCCGCGCAAAATTCACGCCACAGGCGGCTTCGCCCGCTCGGCATTATGGCGCCAAATGATGGCGGATATTTTCGACCAGGAAGTCGTTGTACCTGAAAGCTACGAAAGCTCCTGTCTGGGCGCTGTCGTGCTCGGCCTATACGCGATTGGCCGCAGTGATTCGCTGCATATCGTGTCCGATATGGTGGGGGCGATTCACGAGCATAAGCCGATCAAGGAAAACGCAGAATTGTACCACGAGCTTCTGCCCATCTATATTTCGATCTCGCGCAAGCTGGAAGAGGAGTATGAGGCGATCGCGCAATTCCAACGGAAGCTGTTTGAAGAGTAACCTATATTTGAGGGAAGACCCTGAATGACGAATTTGTCGTGATTCAGGGTCTTATTTCTTTCTTCATCCTTTCGAGTTGTTAAGATAGTTGTTGAAAGAGGAGAATTCCACAATTTCACGAATACATAAAATGACATATGTTGTTCGAGCCGATCGAGTGCTGCATATCCAAATTGTTTATAGGGAGAGTTAGGTATGGAATTTCATGAACTGCAAGGTGAACGCATCAAGCTGATTCCGCTCGAATTCGATCATATCCCGAATTTGTATGAATACTCTAAGCATCCTGAAATATGGACGCACTATCCGGCGAAAATTCGGACCTTGGAAGACAGTTGAACGCCGGTCACGCCACCTGACCGCGAGCTAATGTATTGGGGGGGAATATGATCATAAATAGAGAGCAAATCACTTCAATTCTACATCATCTTCATACAAAGGAGTTTCTGTTTGCAGACGAATTCCGCATTCAAGCATACATCGACCCGGCGAGCGAAGTTTCATCTTATTTTATATCGTTGAACAGGGGATATGTTAACACCATTATAGAAGGCTTTATATTACTTCTAGAAAGACTTGAGTATATAGAAGAAGAGTGGGAATGGGATAAGACTCTTGTGGAACATAACAGAATCAATGTCCTTTATAAGGCAGTATATTATGTGATGAAAAACGGACTTTTCGAAGAAATAAGCGGAACAACCGCTGTAAAAAAGATGAATGAAATGAATGCAGATATTGAGCTCGAGCATGAAATTGCTAATGATTCCAACAATGTTGTTATTTTTGATGACTGGAATTTGTTTCAACTATTAGGGCATACCGAGGAAATTGTTTATCTTTATATATGGTACACGACGGCCTGAAACCGCCCTAGACCCACCGGACTCCTCCATTTCTCTAACGAAATGGGGGAGTTCTTTATCATTATGCGTAATGGAATAGCTCCGCGAAGTTTAATATTGTTAAATATAAAATTGAGGAAGGTAAGGAGCGCTCGAACATGATCAATAAAAATATGGTGTCAATAATTAGTGTCAATAATTATTGAATATTATAATTATATGAAAATTATTGTATTTGATAGATTCTTTGATATACTATTAACAATTCAATAACTCTGCTTCTTAAGTATCTGCATTTGGCAATAGCCAAAACTAGGTAGGAGGAATAAGAGTGTATCGAAATTTGCTGGAAGTGTTGGAAAAAATGGCGCATCAGCACCCGGATAGAAAAGCGTTTGTTTATTTAAAAGACGGGGAAGTGGAGAGCGACAGCTGCACATATCGCGAATTGTGCCGCCAATCCCAAAAACTTGCCGCCTATTTTCAGCTTCTGAATTTGGAAGGCGAGAGAATCATGATTCTGCTGCCCAGCGGGATTGATTACATCATTGCTTTTTTCGGATGCATGTATGCAAAATCACTTCCGGTGCCGGTCTACCCTCCTAGTAAATCACGAAATGCGGAGCGGATCGCATCGATCTATAACGATGCCAAGCCAGCTCTGGTAATTGTGCAATCCCTCCAAGATTCCGAAAAACTTCCTGAGATGATGCGCAACGTCCACTCGATCAAGCTTGAAGAGATATTACAGAGCGACTATGAATATATGCCGCAGGTCGACACGATTCTCTCTGATCAAATTGCTTTTCTCCAATATACGTCCGGATCGACCAGTGCCCCCAAAGGGGTAATGGTGAGTCACCTCAACTTACTTCACAATTTCGAGATGATGAAACAACGGTTTCAACACTCGGATCACACCGTTATGGCAACTTGGCTGCCAATCTATCATGATATGGGTCTTATTGGAGTTGTTTTGCAAAATATATACAATGGCGGATGCTGTTATATTATGTCGCCTTTGGATTTTGTGCAAAAACCTATCCGTTGGCTGCGGACGATCAGCAAATATGGAGTCACTTTCAGTGGCGGCCCGGACTTCGCTTATCGGCTGTGCGTCCAAAAAATATCGGATGAAGATAAAAGCGATTTAAATTTGAGCCATTGGGTGAACGCCTTTAATGGGGCTGAACCAGTGCGAGCGGACACAATCCGGGAGTTTTGCAATGCTTTTCGGGAATGCGGTTTTCGTGAAGAGGCTATGCTGCCCAGCTACGGCTTGGCTGAAGGAACACTGTGCGTAACGGTTGGGGGAAGAGAAGCTGCTCCCAAGTTTTTGCATATTGATGAAAAGGGTCTACAAAGCAACGATATTGTCATTGAGGATTGTTCCCCCAATACATCGCGTGCACAAGTCGGCTGCGGGCAAATTTTGTCGTATCAGCAAATTATAATCGTAGACCCGCTCACAATGATCGAATGTGCGGCAGGGAAAGCGGGCGAGATTTGGATTAAAGGCGATAGTGTCGCCAAAGGGTATTGGGGGGCTCCAGAAGGCAGTAAAGAAACGTTTGCCGCTTGCCTGTCAGATACGGGAGAAGGCCCTTTTTTGCGGACAGGCGATCTTGGCTTTATCTGCGATGGAGAGTTGTACATTACCGGGCGGTTGAAAGATTTGATCATTATTCGCGGGCAAAATTATTACCCACATGATATCGAGGAAATTGCCGCAAGTTGTCATTCGGAAATCAATGTCGCCAGTACGGCTGCTTTCTCAATTGACGTACAAGGCAATGAGGAACTTGTCGTGCTGTGCGAAATGAATAGGGAATTCAAACAAATCGTTCAACGGCAACAGCTCGACATGGAAATGTGTCTGAAAGAGATAACCCGTCATATTAAAGCAGAAATTATCGAAAAATTCCAGCTTCATACCTACGATATCAAAATTGTTAAACCTCTAAATATTCCGAAAACATCCAGCAACAAGATTCAACGCCGCAAATGCAAAGACATGTATCTGAACGGAAGTTTAATCGTGTGGGGTGATTGAATGAGCGGGGAACAGAGCAGCCGTTACAACGACATTTGCAGTTGGTTCGTACAGAAAATCAGCGCTGTGAAGCAGCTTTCGCCAAGTGAAATAGAAGCGTCGGTTCCGTTTTCATATTACGGACTCGATTCCAAGGAATTGGTGTCTTTGTCTGGAGAATTGGAGAGCTTTGTCAGTCATGCTGTCGATCCGACCTTGTTCTGGGACTATCCATCCATTCATTCCGTGGCCCAATATTATTCTTCCCGCGGTGAAGACAGACGTGGCTATACCCGGTCTGGAGGTTCTGTGCAGGAGCATGCGGATGGTGTTGCGGTAATCGGAATGGGATGCCGGTTCCCAAAAGCAAAAAACATCACCGAATATTGGAGCAATTTGCACAGCGGATTGGACTGCATTTCGGAAATACCAGCAGAGCGCTCGGTCCATTTTGCACAGGACGGAATGCGATACGCCGGTCTTGTGGACGACATCGATCGGTTTGACAATGAGGCTTTTTACATATCTCCGCGCGAAGCGGAGCAGATGGACCCCCAGCAGCGGATGCTGTTGGAAGTGGTATGGGAAGCGATTGAGGATGCGGGACTGACGAACGAACGTTTAAGCGGCTCGAGGACAGGGGTTTTTGCGGGAATTTCCAGCAACGATTACGGCTACAGCAAGCTATCGGATTTCGGGCAGAGCAGTATTTACAGAGTAACGGGTAATTCCAAATGCATTGCTGCCAACAGAATTTCTTACATATGGAACTTGCGCGGTCCCAGCCTGGCTGTGGATACAGCGTGTTCTTCTTCGCTGGTCGCCATTCATCTGGCTTGCCAAGGCCTGAGAACAGGTGAATCCGACATGGCCATCGCCAGCGGAGTGAATGTGATATTAAACCCTGGAATAAGCAAGGCTTTCTTAGAGGCAGGTATGCTCTCGGCAGACGGCAGATGCAAAACATTTGATTCCCAGGCGGACGGTTACGTTCGTGGGGAAGGAGCCGGTGCCGTCATATTGAAGCCGCTGTCCGACGCTCTTCGTGACCAAGATAAGATATACGCCGTTATACGGGGCAGCGCTATCAATCAGGATGGTTTGAGCAATGGATTGACCGCTCCCAATTTACAGGCTCAGGAAGAGGTGCTGAAGGAGGCTTACCGCATTGCCGGTGTTCAAGCGGAACATATAGACTACATCGAGGCGCACGGGACGGGCACCGCTTTGGGAGATCCGATTGAAGTCCAAGCAATAGGGCGGGTGCTGTCAACCAATCGTTCCATGCTGGATAAGTGTTATATCGGTTCCGTAAAGACCAATCTTGGACATTTGGAGGCAGCGGCTGGAATTGCTGGATTTATAAAAACAGTGCTTTGCTTGAAAAACAGGGAGTGGGTGCCTAATTTGCATTTTCAGCAAATCAACCCTTATATCCCGTTCCAAGATCTGCCGCTTCAAGTGGTGAGGCAATCAACGACACGGCCGGCAGGCGGCAGACCCGCTTTGGCCGGAGTAAGCTCCTTTGGCTTCGGAGGAACGAATGCCCATGTCGTGCTTCAACAATATGTCCCTGTAGGGACGGTTCCACAGAAGAGGGAAGACCCGAAGCTGTATTTCTTGCCTCTGTCAGCCAACACCGAGAGTGCTTTGGCCCGATTGGCAGCCGACACGAAGCAATATTTGCATGAACATCCCGATATGCCGCTGACCGATATTTGCTATACAGCTCAACGAAGAAGGACGCATCGTGCATGGCGCGGGGCCGCTATCGGCAGTAATCGTACGGAGCTCATCGGGGAGTTGGAACGACTCGACGCACGCTGCGGAACCATCGATGTGTCCAAAATGGTGTTCGTCTTCTCGGGTCAAGGCAACCAATGGCCAGGCATGGGGCGATATTTCCTTGAACATGAAGGCGAGTTTAAACGCGTGTTTTTAGAATGCGATGCGATATGGGACAACTATGCGGGATGGTCTCTCTGGGACGAGATTCACCGTGACCAAGTTGATGCCTGGTCCGAACGTACCGATGCGGCGCAGCCGCTGGTCTTCGCCGTTCAGGTATCCCTCGCAGCCTTGTGGAAAAGCTGGGGGGTTGAGCCGAAGGCCGTGATCGGACACAGCTTGGGTGAGATTGCCGCGCATTATACGGCAGGCGTGCTCAGCTTGGAAGACGCGCTGCTGATTGTATATTGGCGCAGTAAGCTTATGCAGACGACCCAAGGACAGGGAGCCATGGCACTCGTCCGTATTCCGCTTGCTGATATTGAACAGCGGCTGGCGGACAACAGCTATTCGAGCTTATGTATAGCTGCCGTTAACGGACCAACGTCTATCGCGCTCTCCGGAGACAAATATGAAGTGGAACGCTTTATTCGGGATCTGCCCGATACAGTCAAAACCTACCCGCTTTCAAGCTCGTTCGCTTTTCACAGCAGACAAATGGAGCCTTTATGCGATCGGTTCCATTCCGAAGTCAAATCAATTCGACATCGGCTGGCACATCTGCGTATTTATTCGACGGTGACAGGCCAGGTAGAGAACGGTCTGCGAATTCATGCGGATCATTGGTTGGACAATATGCGTAAGCCTGTTTTGTTTGTGGATGCGCTGGTCAAGGCGAAGCAGGACGGGTACGAAGCATTTGTGGAGGTTGGACCGCATCCAGTGCTAATTCAAAATGTAGAGGAATGCTTTGAGGATTGCAGGACGAAGCTCGCGCTGTTCTCCATGCGCAAGGGTGACGGCGGGGAGTCCATGCTGCAGGCCGCTGTCAAGCTGTATCAGCACGGTGTGGAGTTGAAATGGGGGAACATGGGACCTGCAGGTGAATGCGTCTCCATTCCCACCTATCCCTGGGAGAAAAAAAGATTCTGGATCGACGATTCGGATGCGCCTCTTCAGGGGACGATTGCAGCGCCTCCCGTTACGGAAGATAGCCTGGCCGGCCACCATACCGCACTGTCCGTACAGTCAATCATACAGGTTGCTCACGAGCGCGAACAGGCTCTGCCGCTGTTGGAACAGCATTTACAGACCCTCTTTGCAAGCATATTGAAGATAACTCCGGCTGCGGACTTATCCATGGACCAACCCTTGGTCATGCTTGGCATGGATTCCATTATGGCCCTGCAGCTTAAGCACAAAATCGAGCAGGAGTTCCAAGTATCTCTGCCGCTCGTTCATTTTCTGGAAGGAACAACAACGCGGCAGGCTGCGCTAAAAATGAGTGAGATTTTGCAGGATACCCGATGTCAGGATGCTGGGGAACATTCGCAAATAGACGATTTACTAGCATCGGATGATATGGATCGCGATGTGAGCGAGCTGTCCGACGAAGACATGGATCGATTATTGCTGCTTTTAACGCAAAAAGGATCTGAATGATTACGACTTCAGGAAGTCAATGACAGGAGAATGAAGATGAAGAATGATTCGATTGTCGTCGCTGGCTTATCCCGCGCGGAAAAAGAAAAGCTGATTCAACAGCTGCTGCAGCAGCGCTCGGAGAAGCGAGATACTATGGTGTCGTATGGGCAAAAAGCGCTTTGGTTGCTGCAGCATGTCAATCCAGACAATTGTGCCTACCACATTCAAGCGGCATGGGATATTTTATCACCGGTAGATGAGCGCAAGCTGCAAGCAACGTTTCAGAGCCTGTCCGATACATATAGTTCACTTCGCACCACATTTATGATGGAAAACGGAGACATTAAGCGGATTGTCAAGCCGGATTGCGAAGTCGACTTTCGGGTGCACCGTCTGGACGAATGGGGACCAGAGGCGGAAGCCATGTTCGCCAGACATCTGAAGATGCCATTCTCATTAAATGAAGGACCGCTGTTCCGTGTCAACTTGTACTGCGCTCCCAAGCGTCCACCCCGCCTTCTTCTGTCTCTGCATCATATTATTACAGACGCATGGTCCATCGTTATTCTTCTGCGTGATTTCATGGACCGTTACCAGCAGGAAATCTCGGAGGGACACCCATATATCGAAGAGAGAAGCTATAGTGCGTTTGTGGAATGGCAGGACCGTTATTTGAAAAGCGCTCGTGCAGAGCATGACTGGTTATATTGGAAAAAAACGTTGGCGGGCCCGCTGCCTGTCTGTTCGCTTATTGCGGACAACCCCGGGGCGATGATAGAAGGCAATCGGGGAAGCAGCTGCACCTTCAGATTCAGCGAATCCTTGTCGCAGGAAATCATTCAATTAAGCAGAAAGCTCGGCATTACGTTAAATTCGTTGCTGCTGGCCTCTTTCGCCGCACTCCTGTATCGGTACACGGAGCAGGAAGATCTCGTGATCGGCACGTTCGCTTCCGGCAGGAGCGAAGCCGGGTTGGAACACATATTCGGCTATTTAGTGAATACCGTTGCCATACGTCTCGAGTGCTCAGGGGATCTCTCATTTCAGCAATTATCGGATGAGGTCAAACGGAAGGTGCTCGAATCCATGGAGCACCAGGACTATCCATTTCCTCTGGTTGTTGAACGATTGCAGCCAGAGCGCGACGCAAGGGTTTCACCTATTTTCCAGGTTGCCTTTGTCATGGAGCGAGCACAGAGCTCGGAGGGGCGTCGATCCCCGCTGTTCATCAGCAACGATCAAGATCGGGTAGAGCTGGGATCCATGATTCTGCAGCCTGTTCCGCTTGAGACGGCGGATACGCAGTTCGAGCTCGTTCTTATGATGGAAGAGACGGAAACATTCATCCACGGTTCTTTTATGTACAGGTCCAAGCTGTTTAGCGACAGCTTTATGGCAACGATGGCTCGGCTATTTACGGATTTGTTGGAGCACATCGTACGGAATCCGCAGGAACGGATTGGAAATTTGAGGTTCTATCAAAACCCATATGGACAGAAGGGACAGCACGTGCTGCCAACGGCGGCAGAACCGCATATTTGTCTGCATCATCTGCTTGAATATCAAGGAGAGTACCGGCCGGAAGCGGCCGCCATTACTTTTCTGCACGAAACGGTAAGCTATCGTCAATTGGATCAACGAGCCAACCAAATTGCTCGGTTGTTAGCCCGAAGAGGCGTGAAAAAAGGAGATTTTGCAGGGGTCTGCTTGGAGCGTTCTCCTGATATGATTGCAGCGGTGTTCGCCGTGTTAAAGCTGGGTGCGGTCTTCATTCCCATTGATCCCGCCTATCCGCCACAGCGCAAAGCGTATATGGTGGAGCTGGTCAACATGGCGGCGATTATCAGCGCCTCGACAGTGGATCCCCATTCGTTCGGGGATGGAGTCGAACTCGTGTTGCTGGACCTGAACGAAGAAGAAATCGCTTGTCAAAGCGTGCAGCCTGTAAAGGAAAACATCGGCATTCACGATCTGGCTTATGTCATTTTCACTTCAGGCTCCACAGGCAAACCGAAGGCTGTGCTTGTCGAACACCGTGGCATCTGGAACATGGCCGAGGCGCAGAGAAGATACTTTGACTTAAATGACACAAGTAAAATACTTCAATTCGCTTCGTTCAGCTTCGATGCGTGGATTTTCGAAATCGTCATGGCTTTCCGCAGTGGGGGGACGCTGTGTATGGCTGCTGCAGAAACGCTGCTGCCCGGCAAGCCGATGGTGCGATGGATGAAGGAACAACGGATCTCACATGCGGTGCTCCCGCCGTCTGTCCTTTCCCTTATACCGGATGTGAACCTGCCGGATTTGCAAGTCGTCATCTCAGCCGGTGAAGCGTGCACTAGAGAGATCGTGGCACGATGGGCTCCCGGCCGCCGATTTTTCAACGCTTATGGACCTTCTGAAGCTACCGTCTGGGTTAGCGTAAAGGAATGCTTCGCTCAGGAGTCTGTCATTGATCTGGGGGAAGCGATTCCCAATGTAGAGATACACGTGTTCAACGAGTACTTGCAGCATCCTCTCCCAGGCGCCATAGGAGAACTCCATGTCGGGGGTGTGGGCCTAGCCCGGGGGTACTACAATAATGCGGAAATGACGGAAGCGAAATTCATTGCTTATTCAGACGCGGAACAGCCTCAGGCAAAGCGTTTGTACAAAACAGGGGATTTGGTCAGATGCCTGCCTGACGGGAGCCTGCAGTTTATAGGCAGAAAAGACGATCAGGTCAAGATCAGGGGGGTCCGGATTCACCTGGGTGAAATCGAGCATCATTTGTCGGAGCACGCGGGAATCGCGGGCAATGCCGTCCTTGTCACGGGGGTCTTGCCCGAGCATGCGGCGCTTGCCGCTTTTATTGTCCTGCAACCACACGTTTTGTGGGATGAAACGGGTGTAAGGAGCTTTTTGAAAGAACGGATGCCGGGCCATTACATCCCTTCCAGATTTATTGTCATCGGCGACATGCCTTTGACGCCCAATGGAAAAGTGGACCGCAAAGCATTGCAGGCTTCTCTGGAACACCATGCGCACGATGCTGTGGAAGAGAGAAGCTATAGCAACAATTTTGTCGAAGAAATATTGATGGAAATGTGGAAACGTCTGTTGGCCAAAAAACAGGTGCGGGTTGACGATCAATTTTTCGAAGCCGGCGGGCACTCATTACTGGCGACCCAGCTCATATCCAACATTCACGACGTGTTTTCGATTGAATTGCCGATTCACACCGTTTTTGCCAAGCCGGTGCTGCGTGAGATGGCGCATGAGATCCGACTGTTGCAGGAGGATGCGGGAACCGGCGCGGCCCAGCAAGAAATCGTCCCCTTGAATCGCACTGGTGACTATCGTGTTCCTTTAACGAGCGCGCAGCAGAGAATGTGGTTCCTGCAAAAGCTTGACGAAGCCCAGACCGCTTATTTGATTCCGGGCGTCTTGTCTCTGGAAGGACCTTTGGATATGGACGCGCTGCAGCTGTCTTTACAGGAAATTATTCGCAGACACGATTCCCTTCGGGCCACTATTCATTTGGAGAACGGTAGTCCCGTTGCTGCCATCAGAGCTGATGTGACGTTCCAGCTAGAGGTTAAGGATTGCACGGAGGAAGACGCATGGCAATGGATGCATGCGGAATGCTGCCGCCCGATTTATTTTTCGAACGACTTATACCGAATTACGCTGCTGCATACCGGTGACAACCGCCATTACTTGGTGATGGTTCTGCATCACATCATGACGGACGGCTGGTCCATGGGCATCATCATGAACGAACTGCGGCAGTTATACGCAGGCCAGGTTGAGAAGAAGCGTGTGGAGCTGCCATATCCGCCACTGGCGTATTCCGATTACGCACTTTGGGAACAAAGCTGGTTGGACAGCGATTCGTACCAGCAGCAGCTTCGATATTGGACAGGGATGCTGCGTAAACCAATCCCGCCGTTAACTCTGCCGTCCGATTATCCAAGATCACCAGTGCAAAGCTATCGCGGCAAGCGTATTTGCTTGCAGCTCCCGCAGGCGTTGAGCGAACCGTTAATGGCACTGGGACAGCGGCACAACTGTACGCTGTTTATGACGTTAATCGCCATTTTCAATCTGCTGTTATATCGCTTGAGCGGAGCGTCCGATATTGCGGTCGGCGTGCCAATTGCGGGTCGAAATCAGCAGAATCTGGACAAAGTCGTGGGGCTGTTTGTCAATACGCTGCTCCTGCGTACCGATCTATCCGGCGAGCCCGACTTTACCCGCTTGCTGATGCAGATTCGTGAAACGGCCATAGGCGCGTACGCGCATCAGGACATGCCCTTTGAGAAGCTTGTGGAAACGTTGCGGCCAGACCGCGATCTCAGCCGTTCATCCATGTTCCAGGTCATGTTCAACATGCTCAATATCCCGCCGGTTACGGCAGAGTTCAGCGGATTGACAGCGCAGATCGTAGACATGGACGAGCATGATTCCAAATGCGATATAACTCTATATGCGCAGGAGAATGCGGATGGCATTCATTTGGAAATGGTGTATGCAGCCGATCTGTTCCGGGAGGAAAGGGCCGCGGAAATGCTGGCTCAATTCCAATGCCTATGCCATCAAGTCGTAGAAAATCCGGAACGGTCCATCGAGCAATATTCACTCCTAACAGAGAATTCCAATGCGCTTCTGCCTGATCCGGCCCTGCGGTTAAAACATGCAGACGACCATCTATTAAAACCGATTCATGTCTTGTTTGCGAACATGGCGGAACGATGTCCGGAAGCCGCCGCCGTTATTGACCGGGACGAAGCCGTATATACGTACCGCGATCTGGATCGATTAAGCGATGAACTGGCTTCGAACTTGATTCAGCATACGCATGAAAAACGCGGGGTTATTGCCGTATGCGGGGAACGAAGCGTCTCCTTGATCGTCGCCTTGCTCGCCGTGCTTAAGAGCGGGTCCGTATTTATTGTATTGGATCCGGCGCATCCATCCGGGCGTTTGGCAGAGATGATCAAGGTTTCTTCGGCGAATGGTATTGTATTCCTCGACACCGGGAACGCGCAGCCAACCAGCCTATACGATGATTTAACGAATCTGGTTTCTTTTACTATGCATTACGATGGCACTGCCGGTTGTACGAATACGGATGATTCATCTTCAGAGAAGCTGGCACAGATCGGCATCTCCCTGCACGACACGGCTTATATTTTGTTCACTTCGGGCACGACGGCCGTTCCGAAAGGAATTCCATGCACTCATGAACCGCTCTCGAATTTTATTCGCTGGTATGTGAATGAATTCCGGCTTGATTCGCAGGACCGATTCAGCATGTTTTCCGGTCTGGGCCACGATCCATTATTAAGGGATATTTTCGTTCCTTTGTCCATCGGAGCCGCGGTCTGTATTCCAGATGGAAGCAAGCTGGTCATTCCCAGCTATATTAACCAATGGATGGCACGCCACAAGATTACCGTCTCGCATTTAACGCCGGCGATGGGCATGGTCATAGCAGGATGGAGCGGGCATGAACGGAACGGACGTGTGCTCGGCGATTGGCGGTACGCCTTGTTTGGCGGGGATGTGTTGGTGCCATCCCACATTGAAAATATGCGTGCTATCGCACCGCGAATCCGCTGTTTTAATTGTTACGGAGCGACGGAAACGCCGCAAATTATGGGGATATATGCCATACCAGAGCCTCTGGGGCCATTTATACCGATTGGGAAAGGAAGAGAAGGAGCACAGCTTCTCGTAATGGACTCCGAGCTTAGGCAGAAGGGGATTGGGGAAACAGGAGAAATATGCATCCGCTCGCCTTATTTGGCTTCTGGCTATCTTACAGCAGCGGACGCGGACGGCAATCCATCCTCTTTTGCGCAAAATCCTTATACCTCTGCAGAAGACGATTATATATACAGAACGAGTGACCTAGGCAGGTATATGCCGGACGGCAACGTTGAATTCATCGCCAGACAAGGAGATCTCGTCAAGGTTCGCGGATATCGGATTCAACTGCGTGAAATTCAGCAGGTCATATTGCAGCATCCATCTGTAACCGATTGCTTCATGCTGTGCCAAGTCCATCAGGACAACCGGATTATCGCGTATGTCGTGCCGGCCCAACAACCGTTTCATCCTTCCGGTCTGCAGATGCACCTGAGAGAAAAGTTGCCGGATTACATGCTGCCTGCGGTATATATGGAATTGGCACAGATTCCGCTGACCCGCAACGGGAAAATAGATGTTGAAAGGTTGCCGGAACCGGATGCGTTCAACTACAGAGAGGAGCAGCAAGCAACTGCCATGCCGGAAACGGCGCTGCAGCAGAAGCTTGCGGAGGTGTGGCAACACCATTTGAATGTAAAAGAAGTAGGGATTCACGATAACTTTTTCGAAGCAGGCGGTCATTCACTATTGTTAATTCGCGTCCAACAGCATCTTGAAGAAGCTTTACAGCGTCAAATCCATGTTGTCGATTTGTTTAAGTATCCGACGATTTACTTGTTGGCCCGTTATTTGGAGGGAAGCGGCGAAGCGGAGGAGGAGCGTCATACAACCGCACACAGGAAAAGCAAGCAGCGGGCGGCACAGCAGGCACAAAAATCACGGCGAAAGGGTGAGCGAAAGTGACGGTGAGCGAAACGGAGAACACGATTGCCATTATCGGGATGAGCGGGAGGTTTCCCGGGGCCGGCCATGTGGGGCAGTTTTGGGACAACCTGAAGCACGGCCAAGAATCAATCACTTTTTTCACTGACGATATGCTGCGGGAGGCTGGCGTAAGGGAGGATAAGCTTCACGCTCCGAATTATGTGAAAGCTGCCCCTGTATTAACCGATATCGGCAAGTTTGATTACCCTTTTTTTGGAATGAGCAAGCGGGAGGCAGACATGCTGGATCCGCAGCACCGCCTGCTGTTGATGTGTGCATGGGAAGCGCTTGAGGATGCGGGATACGTAGCTGATGCATATGAAGGACTGATCAGCTTGTTTGCCGGATGCGGGTTTAATAATTATTTAGTGAATGAAATTTTATCACGCAAGGACGATTTTTCTGAGGAAGAGCTGCAAATGGTGCTGCAGACCAACAGCAACGATTATTTAAGCACGAGAATCTCTTACAAGCTGAATTTACGCGGGACAAGCGTCACTCTTCAGACCGCTTGCTCCACTTCGCTGGTTGCCGTTCACTATGCCTGTCAAAGCTTGCTGATGTACCAGTCGGATCTGGCCTTGGCAGGCGGCGCCTCGCTGCGTATTCCGGCAGTGGAAGGCTATATGTACCAAGAAGGGGGGATTTTCTCCCCTGACGGGCACTGCAGAGCGTTCGACGCAGAAGCTAAAGGGACGATATTCGGCAGCGGAGCGGGAATCGTGGCGCTGAAGCGTCTGGAGGACGCCCTAGAACATCGCGATCATATCTATGCCCTGATAAAAGGCAGCGCCGCTAACAATGACGGTTCGTCCAAGGTGGGTTATACCGCCCCAAGCGTCGAAGGGCAGCGGCGCGTCGTATCGGAAGCGATGATGATGGCGGAAGCAGACCCGCGGACGATCGGTTACATCGAGGCGCACGGAACAGGGACGGTATTGGGCGATCCCATCGAGATTGCGGCACTGCAGGAAGCATTCGGAGATACCGGCGCCAAGCAATACTGCGCGATTGGCTCCGTCAAGACGAATATCGGCCATCTGAACGCGGCCTCGGGCATTGCGGGGCTGATCAAGTCGGTGTTGATGCTGTATAACAAGCAGATACCCCCGAGCCTGCATTATCATAGGCCCAATCCGGCCATCGATTTTAAGGAGAGTCCTTTTTATGTCAACACAGCTTTGACGGACTGGGCCGCTGCGGCTCACCCTCGCCGCGCCGGGGTAAGCTCATTCGGGATCGGCGGCACAAATGCGCATCTCATCTTGGAGGAGGCGCCAACATCGCCGAAGGCGGAATCCCGGATGGAGCAGGTGCTCCTGTTGTCTGCGCGCACGGATACGGCGCTCGATTCGATGGCCGCGGCTTTGCACCGGCACCTGCAGTTGCATCCGGAATTGGCAATGGAGGATGTCGCGTATACGCTTCAAGTCGGCAGACAAGCATTTCCGTACCGCTATGCTGCGTTATCCGGTGTTGACGGCGGACTGAAATTAATTGGAAAGAACAAAACGGATAAAGGCAAGGCGAAGATTATATTTATGTTCCCTGGTCAAGGAAGCCAGTACATCAACATGGCAGCCGGGTTATATGAACACATCTCCTTGTTCCGCCGCTGGGCGGACAAGTGCTTTGCCGAACTGAATAAACATCTTGGCACGGACTTGGCGCCTATTTTGTTTGGATCGTCGGAAGACGGCGGAGCCAATGCAGCGTTGCTGGAGCAGACCGCCATCGCTCAGCCGCTTCTCTTTGTTGTAGAATATGCGCTTGCCCGCTGCTTAATGGACTGGGGTCTGGAACCGCATGCGATGATCGGCCACAGCCTCGGCGAATATGTCGCCGCATGCATCGCAGGCGTTATATCGCTGGAGGATGCTTTGGCAATTATCGTGAAGAGAGGAGAGCTCATGCAGCAGAGCCCCGGTGGAGCCATGTTGGCTGTCTCGGCCCCTTTCGGAGAGATCGGGGGCTTCGCGGATGAAGGCATTCATCTGTCTGCCGTTAACAATCCCGGTTCCTGTACGGTCGCCGGTGACGGCGAAGCGATTCTCCGATTGGCGGCGCGATTGGAGACGGCTGGAATCGGGCATAAGCTTCTGCCTGTATCGCATGCGTATCACAGTCCGCTAATGGCACCCGTCTTGGAGCCGTTCGAGCAGGTGATGCAGAAGTACAAGCTGCATGCTCCCCACATTCCTTACATATCCAATATTACTGGAGATTACATGACAGAAGCGCAAGTGAAGAACACTCGTTATTGGAGCGATCATATCAGAGAGACCGTCAACTTCAGCGCAGGGATCGAAACATTGCGGCAGAGCGGAAATCTGATGTGGCTGGAGGTGGGTCCCGGAAAAGCGTTGACCCAGCTTGTTCACCAGCATGGCATCGAATCGCTCAAGGGAAATGTGCTCAACATGATGAGGCACAGCAAAGAAGACGAGTCCGATGTTTCCGCCTTGTTGAAGGGCTTGTCTGCATGCTGGTTATCCGGGGCGGATATCCAATGGGAGAAGCTTCATCCTGCGCTGCCAGGACGTGTATCGCTGCCAACGTATCCGTTTGAGGGAAGACAGTGCTGGATAGACGGCAAGCAGGACAGCGAATGGGTTGAAGAACAAGGGCTTGCCACTGCGGCAGGCGATTCGGAAGTTGTGCGGTCATCAGCGGACAGGGCGCATCTGTCGACAGCATATGTTCCACCTGCTGATGGCTTGCAGGGAAATCTGGTGGACATATGGGAGCAGGTTCTAGGGATTCGACCGATCGGCATCAAGGATGACTTTTTCGAATTGGGAGGCCATTCTTTGCTGGCGACACAACTCATTTCCAGGCTGCGGAATCTGATCCCGGAAATTGAAATTCAGTTCGACAGGATTTTCAATTACCCGACCATTGAGGGGATTGCGGAGCAAATAGAGATGCAAATGATTGAGCATTTGGAAAGCAACTTCCATTAACAAAATTCGGCGGAACGGTGGGTATCTATGTCGAAAAAAAACGAATTGGAAACACGACGTTCACATTTATCGGACAAGCAGCGTTTGCTTTTGGAGCAATGGAAGCAAGGAACCAATCGAAAAAAACAGTGGATTTCCCCTAGAAAAGAAGAGGACCGATTGTTGCTGTCCCCGGCTCAGAGAAGACTATGGTTTTTGGACCAGCTGCTGGCAGACAAGTCTGCGTACAACATGTATTTTGCCGTGCGGCTAACAGGAACGGTTGATTTGCAGGCGGCACGCAGCTCTTTTCAATTCATCATCGACCGGCATGAATCGCTGCGCATCAACTTCACCAATGTGAATGGCAGTCCACAGATCAAGCGAATGGAGCGCTTTTCGCTCGATCTGCCAGTGGAAGACGTTAGTGGATTACAGGCTCATGAAGCTGAAGAAGCTGCGAACGTCCTCATTCAACGTACGATCTCGGAGCCGTTTGATTTGGAACGCGAGCCGTTATTGCGTGCCCGGTTCATCCGGCTGAAGGACCAAGAGCATATTTTAATGCTATGCATGCACCACATCATTTCGGACGGATGGTCCATGGGCTTGTTGGTGAAGGAATGGATGACATGCTACACATCGTATTTGGCTGGTGCTGCTCCGGTTTTGACTCCTTTGCCGATACAGTATGGGGATTTCGCGTACTGGCAGTCGGAGCAGTTGAGTTCAGGGAAGTGGGACGGGCATTTGAGCTACTGGAAGGGGAAATTGAATCAATGCCCCAGCGTTGCCTTGCTGCCAGACAGAAAAATAACAGAGTCGGCCGGAAATCGAGGCGGAGAAGTGCTGTTTGACCTTCCTGATGAATGGGTTCAACTGCTCAAATCTTTTTGCGCAAAAACAGAAACGACTTTGTTCATGGTGCTATTATCCATGTTCGGAGGTCTGCTGTACCGATATACCCATGAACAAACCATGGTGATAGGGACACCAATTGCCAACCGCAATTACACCGAAATAGAAGGGGTCATCGGCTATTTCGTTAATTTATTGCCGCTGCGCTTGGATATAAGCGGGGAGATGACGTTTCATGACTTGCTGCATCAGGTGGTGAAAGCGGCGACAGAAGCATATGATCATCAAGATTTTCCTTTTGATCGGGTAATCGAAGAATTGCAGCCGGACCGCCAAGGCTGGTCGATCCCATTAGTTCGAAATATGTTTGTGTTCCAAAACACCCCCGCTGTTGAAATTCAGCTTCCGCACGTTCGAGCAGAAATGCTGAAATTGCACAACCGCACGTCAAAATCGGATGTGCTGCTGTCCATGACGGAGATGCAAGGGGCAATTACCGGGCGCATTGAATATAACGCAGATTTATTTGTTCCGCAGACGATGCGGAATTTTGCCAACCACTTCATCGAATTCATAAGATCGGCACTTACATACCCGGATCGGCCTATTGGCCTGTTGAACTTATTGCAAGAGGACGAACAGGCGGAAATCATACAGCGTTCGGGCACGATGGCAGCTCAGGAAAAAGATCCGGAATGTTTACATCGGCAATTTGAAAGAATTGCCGCCCTATTTCCCGAACATACGGCGCTGAAATGGAACGACGAGATATGGACCTACAGCGAGCTTAATGATCATGCGAACCGACTTGCTTGTCATTTGAGGCAATCAGGGGCGTCACATGGGCAATTTGTCGGTCTATGCATGAACAGATCCCCCTATTTGATTGCAAGTATATTGGCGGTTCTTAAGGCCGGCTGTGCCTATGTTCCCATCGATCCGGCGTATCCCGAAGAAAGAATTCGCTGGATGGTAAGCGATTCTGGATGTTCGCTGCTGCTGGTGGATGACGATACGCACGAACTGCTCTCCGAAGCGTCCTGTACGCGGATTCAAGTTACGGCAGAGGAACTGGAGATAGCCAAATATTCAGCAGAGAATTTGAATACTCAAACAAGTGAAACCGATGTGGCTTATATGATTTATACGTCGGGTTCAACCGGGCTTCCGAAGGGAGTGCTCGTTGAACACGGAAGCGTGAGCCGCCTATTCATTTCGACGCAACGATTATTCGAATTTCACGATCAAGACGTATGGACACTATATCACTCGTGCGCCTTTGATTTTTCGGTCTGGGAAATATGGGGAGCTCTACTGCATGGAGGCCGGCTCGTTATCGTGCCGTTCGACGTCACGCGTTCGTTTGAAGACTTCTACCGGCTCCTGGTCCAGGAACAGGTTACCGTGCTCAATCAGACGCCGTCCGCCTTCAAGCAATTGATGCTTATTGAACAGCATCCGGGGATGGCAGGAAGCACCGATCTGTCATTGCGATACATTATTTTCGGTGGCGAAGCACTGGAGCTGCAGTCTCTGCGTCCTTGGTTCGACATTCACGGTGACCGGCATCCCCAATTGATCAATATGTACGGCATCACTGAAATAACGGTTCATGCCACTTACAGGCCCTTATCCATGGCTGATCTGGAAGCAAGATCGGGAAGTGTAATCGGTATGCCGCTGCCGGATCTGCAGGCGTACATTCTGGACGAACACCAGCAGCCGGTTCCCGTTGGAGTCGCGGGTGAACTGTACATTGGCGGACGAGGAGTGGCACGCGGCTATTGGAAGCGCGAGGAGTTGAACAAGGAAAGGTTTATCGCGAATCCGTTTGCAGGGGCGGGAAGTCAGTCCGGGCGTCTGTACTGCTCTGGAGACTTGGCCAGGTGGACGGCAGCGGGAGAGATCGAATATTTGGGACGCCGGGATGAGCAAGTGAAGATTCGCGGCTTCCGCATCGAGCTCGGAGAAATCGAGGGAGTGGTCGGGGAGCACGAACTTGTCTCCCAAAACGTAGCGGTAGTCGACCGGAACGAACATGGAGATCCCAAAATCACTTGTTATCTAATCCCTCAAAAAAACCGGCTGCATACGATCGGTCCATTGGTGCAGATGACACACGATATGGTTGACAGATGGGAAACGGTCTTTGACAGTTACTACACCAAGGGGAATGAACATGACGATAAAACGTTTCATATTGTCGGTTGGAACGACACTTTTACAGGCCAACCCATACCTGCGGTTGAAATGGAAGAATGGACGAATGAAACGGTTAAAAGGATTTTGAAATACAAGCCAAAGAGGGTGTTGGAAATTGGCTGCGGCACCGGGCTTTTGCTTTTCCGTGTCGCCCCATTTTGCGAATCCTATATTGGCACCGATTTATCCGAGAAGGCGATCGAATATGTGGACAGTCATTTGCATGTGTTGGGTGATGCCCGGGACAGGGTGGAACTGTACAAATGCAACGCTCACGAACTTCCCGACCTGGAACAGGTCGATATGATTATTTTGAACTCGGTGGTGCAGTATTTCCCTGATTTGTCCTATCTGCATACGGTGCTGCAGCATAGTGCCGGAAGAGTGAAGCCGGGCGGCTGCATTTTTATGGGAGACATTTGCGGCTTCATGTTCAGGGAGGCGTTCCATTCCTCTGTTGTGTTGAATAGTGTGGACGATCAGACCACAATGTCGGAGTTCAGCCGATTGGTGCAGCGTAAAATGAAGCAACATAGCGAACTGATGCTGGATAGCGGATATTTCCTTGAATTGCAGCAGCGTTTGCCTGAGATCAAAGCGGTGGAAGTGCTGTATAAAAAAGGAGCCTTCCACAACGAGATGAGCAAATTCCGCTTCGATTCGGTGCTGCATATCGGGGAGAAGGCGGTGTGGGAACCGGAAGCCAGCTACGACTGGAGTCCCGGCGTCGAGACATTGTTGAATGGAGGCGAGCTGTGCAGACAACATCCGCAAGCATGCTTCCTTATTAAAGGAATACCGAACTCCCGCGTTGTGGAAGAGTGGAGCTTCCTGCGCTGGTGCCGTCAAGCCAATCCCAAAGACAAAATTGCGGATTACCGTAAACGGAGTCAACAGGGAGGAGATTCTCCGAAGGGAATAGAGCCTGAGGCGATGGTTCAGTGGGGGGGACATAGCCACAATGTGGAAATGCTCCTTTCAGAGGCGGTGCATGAGGGCTGTCTGGACGTTATTTTTACACCTAATATCGGGGGAGATAAGATTGTGCCCTTTCCTAACATGGATGCCAAGAAGGCGGGGCAGCAGCTGTCAAGCGTTCCTTTACAGCAGGAGGTGGAAAATAAGCTTGTTGCCATCATTCGTGATGAGATCCAAAAACGGCTTCCCGATTATATGATTCCTGCTCAATTTGTGGTGCTGGAACAGTTTCCGTTAACGGCGAACGGCAAGATTGAACGCGGGAAATTACGTGAGCTCAAACCTAACAGGTCATGGGCGGGTCAAACACCAGAACATGACCAGCTTCCGCACACGGTTACGGAAAAAGCGCTGCAAGACATGTGGCTGAGCTTGCTGGATGTGGATCAGGTTGGGATGGAAGATCACTTCTTCGAAATCGGCGGCCATTCGCTGTTGATCAGTCAAATGATGTTTCAGATTAAAAAACAATTTCAGGTGCATATCCCGTTGATGCAGTTGATGCTGGAACCGACGATCAAAAGCATCGCCCGGCAAATAGACAGTTCATTGGCGCAAGAAGCACCTGGCGTCCAGTTGGATTTGGCAAGCAAAGTGGTATTGGATCCGGCGATTCAGGGAGCTGGCGTCCCGCTGGCGCCGCAGACAGAATGCAGCCAGTCCGTGCTGCTGACCGGAGGCACGGGATTCTTCGGGGCTTTCTTACTGCACGAGCTTTTGCAGAAACCAGATACACAAGTATACTGCCTTGTTCGTGCCGATAACCGAGAGGCGGGAATGCAAAAATTAATAAGCGGAATGAAGAAATATTTGCTGTGGAAAGATGACCTGATTCACCGAATCACAGTCATTACCGGAGACTTGGGAACCGAGCGGCTTGGCTTGGATGAGGCAACCTACAACTTTTTGACGAAGCAAATTACGTCCATTTACCATAACGGAGCCACCGTGAATTTCGCCTATCCCTATTCGGCCTTGGAGGCGGCCAATGTCAAGGGCTGCGAATCGATTCTGAGATTGGCTGCGGCCGGCAGCTTGAAACCGGTTCACTATATTTCCACTTTATATGTTTTCTCAGAAGAAGATGCCAAAAACAAGAAAATCATCCTGGAGGATGATGTCCCTATCTACTTCGAAACATTAAAATTGGGCTATACGCAAAGCAAATGGGTAGCGGAAGGATTAATGAGGGAAGGGAGAAACCGAGGACTCCCCATCAATATTTACCGTCTTGGCAGAATTTCGGGGGACAGCCGTACCGGAGTGTGCCAGGATAGCGATTTTTTTTGGAAGATAGTCCGGTTCTGTCTCCAACTGGGTGCCTTTCCGGATATTGATTTCCGGTTCAACCTGATTCCGGCTGATTTTGCCGGTACAATCATTGTCCAACTCGCACACGATCCCCTTTATGGGAACCAGACGTTTCACGTCATGAATGATCACGATTGTTCGTTCAAGGAAATCGTCGGTATGTTGTTGAAGCTGGGATATTCATTTGAACAGCTGCCTTGGGACAACTGGAAAAGAGCTGTGTCTGATCTATCGGAGACCGGCACTCCGGAACAAGTGGATATTTCTGTGCTGCCATTTATCGAGGAGCTGTCCATGATTGAAGGAGAAGCACCTATATTCAACGCGAACAACACGTTTGCCTTCCTGAAAAATATGAACATAGATTGCCCGCAGATGGATGAGAAGAGATTGAAAACCTATATCGAGTATTTTGTCGACAGCGGTTATTTTGAATCTATTACCATATAAAGGGGTGGATGTAAATGAATAAACTGATGATGGATGAATGGAAAATGAAGCGTTTAATGGACCGGATGAAGGGGCAAATGGATATCAGCTGGTCAAAGGAAGAGCAGGTCTTAGACCAGTTCGGCGTCAAGGACGGCGATTCCATCTTGGAGGTCGGCAGCGGACCTGGGTTCATATCAGAGCGACTCCTGCAAAAGTATCCTGCCAGCCGCATCACTTCCATCGAGATTGAAGAGTATTTTGTTCAATACGCACAGCACAACATAACCCCCGAGCAGAAAGACCGCATCAGCATCATGCAGGACGATATTTTGGATCATCGCCTGTCTCTTGGGCAATTTGACGTTGCTATCGCCAGGCTTGTCTTTCAACATTTACCCGATCCCATCTTAGCCGCACAGAACATCTTCGACTTATTAAAACCAGGCGGGAAACTAATTGTTTTGGATGTGGACGATGCCATTTGGGGTATTATCGATCCCGTTATACCGGAACTGCAATATATACTGAATCAGCATGCCAAGGAACAATCTTCGCAAGGGGGCAACCGATTTATTGGACGTCAACTGTGGCATATTTTGCAGACAAACGGCTACGCGGATCTTGATCTGAAGCTGATAGCAGCGCACAGCGATGAGATTGGCATCCGATCATTCCTGCCGCAGGTGGATGCCGAAGAAATGAGAACGATGGTAGACAATGGCTTTGCTACGGAAGAAGAAGTGGCTGCGGTGGAAAAAGGTGTGGCAGCATTTCTGGGCACTGCCCATCCATATGCATTGCTGATCATGATGGCGGTCTGCGGATCCAAACCCAATTAATAGAGAAGGAGCGTGCCTCCATGGGAAAGAATGACGCAAAAACTATGATGATCCGTATCCTCTTCTGGTCGGCGGTTATCTATAATTTGGCGGTATGGGTCGATCTCGTGTCCATGCTCAATTACTGGGGCTTCTACTATACCTCTACGCCAGTGCAGCTGGGCGTGTTAGTTATGAGCTTTTCAGGATCGATGGCCTTAGCGACCGCTTTGGGAACCGGCCGTATTCAGAAGCGGAATGAACTTGTCATGATGACGGCCGCTGTGGGAAGTGGAGTGATCATGATACTCCATCTGTCCAATCAGTCTTTTATGACGGCGATTCTATTGATTCTCCTCAAAGGGGTGTTCATCGGGTGCTACGTCAACGGACAAAATGCGCTGCTGCAAAGAATGTGCTCTCCGCAACGCTATGCCGCAATCGATAACAGGTTTGAACGCTTTGCGGCGATCATCAAGTTCGCAGGTCCTCTGGCGGCCGGACTAAGCGTCATGCTGTGGCAGCCGCAGGTCACGTTGTGGATAGCGGCACTTATTTACGTAATTGCCGCCATACCTATTGTGTACCTGTTCAGACGTGAAGAGGTGGGAGGGCCGAAAAGTGACGAACCCTTCCATGAAACAGCAGATGAATTGAAAAAGAATGCGGCCTTGGATTTGTCTACAGGCGCATATCTGACGTTAGGGTTAGTTATACTTGCATCGATGTCTTTCTTCGTAACAGTCGGCGATTCTCAATTGGTTGTGTTGTTCCGGGATATTTACCTATGGAATAATGCCGCTATCGTTGCTTTTGTAATGGCTGCCGCTGGTGTGGGCACCTTTTTGATTCGCATGTGGTTCGAATCCGAATCGTCTACCAACACGACACCCTTTAAGTTACTCAGCTTTTCTTCGCTCGGACTGTCGCTCGTTTTCTTAGTTGTGACCTGGGCTATGAACCGTCAAATTGATGTGATTTGGTTTCTGGCACTATTTTTTATCGGAGGCGTTTGCTGGCAAATCGGTTTTTCCCTCTACTTGAAAAAGATGAATCAAATGGCTTCTGCTGGAGGAATGATGAATAAATTCGGTACGGTAATGGCGCTCACCTATATTTTGGGCCCCCTCTTCGGAGGAGCAGGTGTAGCCTGGTTGGGAATTAACACGACGTACTTTTTATCGGGATTGTGCATGCTGGGCTTTTGTCTAGTGGTCAGTGTAATTTACTTGTCCATTCATGTGAAGCTGAGGAAAGCAGAACAGAGTCCCTCCCATTCACTGAAAGCGGCCAAATGAGGTCAGGGGGATAGTGAGCTGTTCGTGTTGACGAGCGTGGCTCTTATTGTCCTTCACTTGACAGATAGCAAGGCGAAGCACGCGGCATTTGATGGCTTTGAAGGGAGCTGACGAGATGGATTTGATTACAGTCAATGATGTAAGCAAAACGTATGGAGAAAAGGAAAGTCAAGTACATGCGTTGAATCGGATTACGCTGCAAATCAAAAAAAATGACTTTGTGGCTCTGCTCGGGCCGAGCGGCTCAGGAAAATCGACATTGCTTAACGTAATCTCCGGGTTGGAGCGGGCGGATGCGGGGGAAATCTACTTCGCAAAAGAAAATATTACCCGTTATAAAGACAAGCAGCTGGTCCAATTTCGCCGTCAGTATACGGGGTATATTTTTCAGCAATACCACCTGATTCCCAACTTGACGGTTCAGGAAAATATCGAAATTGGGAAGTATTTGAATGCCGACAGTCTTGATTTGGATGAAATAACGAAGGAACTGAACATCCAGCACCTGAAAAAGCGGTTTCCATATGAATTGTCAGGAGGCCAGCAGCAGCGGGTGGCCATTGCCAGAGCGCTGATCAAGAAGCCCGAAATATTATTCTGTGACGAGGCAACCGGCGCATTGGATGAAGAGAACGGGAAGCAAGTGCTGAGCTACTTGCAGCATCTGCAGCGGAAATACGGTCTTACGATTGTCTTTGTCACGCACCATGTCGGAATCGCAAAAATGGCCCGGCACATCATCAAGTTGAATAGTGGCCGGCTGGTTGATCAGATTATGAACGACCATCCGCTTACGGCCGAGGAAATCAGTTGGGGATAACGTCTTTGCTAAGGGATGTGTTGTCATGAGAAACGTATTGAAATTTGTGCGTCGGGACATGGTGAAGAATCAGTTGCAGGTATGGCTTGTATTGCTCTTGATTGCAGCCACGTCCTTTATCTTTTTCTTTATCAAATATGCTTCGGATGGAATGAATACAGAATACGAGCGATTTGCAGAAACGCAACAACAGGAGCATTTTGCATTCCGCCCCAATCTGGCCGTTTTTATAAACGGAGACACACAGCAGCAAATTATTAGCGGGGCCTCTATTCCCAGTCACGAGCTTGAACAATTGGGCTTTGAAAACCTGCTGCAAACATACAACCTGAAGCTGCCCGACGAAGAACACCAAGCGCTCTCCCGATTGAGCGGCGAATATCAGTTCCACTATGACGAGGTGAAGTACAAAGAGATTAAGGAGCAAGGGGTCTTATACCGATGGATCGGGGATACAGGCAAGCGAACCGTCAATCAGATCTATCTTGCCGAAGGAAGACTGCCTGCAAGCAGCGGTGAAATAGCTATTACATCGAATTCAGTTGGAATGCAGACCTTGCAGGTTGGGGACGAGTTGACGATTCGCGGGCAATCTTACGAAATTGTAGGGCGCTTTATATTGCCCGACCAGATCCGCCAAAACAAAGCTGACGGGGAACGCCCCTTATATGTGCTTGCTAATCCGGAGCAGTATGCGCTGATTGACGACATTGAAGCTCATTATTACAGCGGCCGATTCCAAAATGGAACGTATAACGGGGACGTCGTCCGCAAAATGACCGAAGACGCTCGGTTTGCTTTCTTTCTCCCCGTCCAAGATAATCCCGAGGCGACGGAGCTTATCAAGGGCATTGCATCCAACGCTGGGATGTCGATGATATTTTTGATTACGTTGACGTTGTTGTGCACGGGCGTATTTCTTATTTTTCTGAACCGCCGCCTGCGGCTGCAGCAAAAAGCCTGGGGCTGCCTGATAGCTATGGGATATCCTCGTGCGCTGCTAATCAATGTTTATGTAATCAACAATGTGCTGCTATGTGTAATAGGAGTTATTCTAGGCTTGGCGGCAGCTTATTTTTCCGCTGATTTGCTTATCCAGCAGTTTCAATCTCAATATGTGCTGCCTGCGTTCCCGAAGGAGCTGGGTGTCAATTCTTTGATAATAGGAGTGCTTGTCATTGTCATCTGTTTCAATGCGGCCGCGTATTGGATGCTGCATCGATTTATGAACAACGACACGGTGACGATGTTATTGGCAAGGCAGAAGAACGAGCATGTTAACTTCTTGACGAGATGGGTAAGCCGCCTAACGGTTGGATTGCCTTTTATCCAGCGCGTTAAACTGCAGATGTCCGCCAGAAGCATAAAAATGATCGTTCTGTTAGGGATTACGGTATGTTTGTCATCCATATTGTTCATTCTCGGCATATCCCTGAATCAGTCAAGCTCAAATGCTGTTGAGCATCGTTTTAAAGGTGTCCATTACAAATACGATATTCAATATTCAGAGGCCAGACTTGCTCAACACAATGAAGACCGCAACGATTATTACTTGCAGAAAGACAAGCGGTTGTCTTGGAACGGCAGCAGCGGCATCCGCGAAGGGGCGAAAGTCAATGTGCTCGCTTTTGACGGGGATAGCAAGTGGCTGACATTGGTAGACGAGAATGGAAAGGAGATTAATTCCAAGCTGAAGGAAGGGGCAATTGTACATTCCTCCAAGGCTCAATTGTTTGGTTTGCAGGCAGGCACATCCGTACAGGTTCTCATTGGCGACAAGGAAGTTAAAATCCCGATTGCCGCATTCTGTTCGAATGGAGACCCAGCCGCCTTCTATATAGATAAGGCACAGTTGACGAACGCTCTCGGCATTTCACCCGATATTTATAACGGCACGTTCACCAATTCACCGGACCCTGATCCCCAACAGGCCGGCAGGTATACAATGAGTTCTGTTGAGAGCATGCGCAAGGAAATGACGGAACAGGCGTCTTCTTCACAGCTAAGCGCCGTATTGAATCAGATCTTAGGCTGTGTCATTGCCGTCATTATGATTTGGCTCATTACGTTAATTACGGTAGAGGAAAACAAAAAAAATATGGCTGTTCTCCATATGATCGGGTATACACAGCGCGAGATCGGAAGCATGCTGTTGAATGTTTATACCGTTATCGTGGTCATATCCTATATTGTGTTTACGCCGCTTGCCCTATTTTTCGTGAATTATATTCTCAAAATGGTTTCGGTCAGCACCAACGATTTTATTCCTCTCATCTATAACGTATTTACATTTGGTTTGGTATTGGCCATTATTTTGATTATTTATTATGCTGTGCTTTTTATCGCCAGACGTTTTTACATGCAACCGTCTTATGCAGTGCCGATCGCCGCTCCTAAGCCTCCTAAGCGGGTCGATATGTGAGTTGGGAGAAAGAACTTCTATGGGAGGGGAGTGCGATCGATGATAGTTCAATCCACAATTGAACAGTTTGTTGAGGGCTGGGTAATATGCAGAAGAGTGCCAAATACTCGAATTCATAAAGAGAGCGCATTTATTCATGTGCGATTTGGCGAGCATGTAGGGGGCCGGACGGATGAGATTTTTATAAATGAAGCTGCGCCTGAGACATTGAAACAAGTGGAGCAATATATGAACGAGCAGCAGAAGTATTGGCTCACGGTTTTTTCAGAGGGTGAACCGCTTAACCTGTCCCAACATCTGTATAGAGTCAGCGAAACGTTGATGGTGAATGAGTTAATAGAACCGTTAGATAAAATTACGGCAGCCGCAGGAACCGAAGTGAAGCTAATTGATGACGAGGCTGAGGCATTGGAGCTAAATGCTTATTTCAATGCTGCCATCGCCGATCCAAGACGAATCAAGGATACGGATATAGAGGATTATGCGGTTTACGTTAACGGGCAACCTGCAGGAAATGGAAGAATCTCGTTTAACCCGGCGGAAGGTGTGGCTTGCATGGATAACATATATGTGGATGCTGCGTACCGAGGAAATGGGTTAGGTAAAGTGCTATGCTCGACTCTTCTGCACAGAGCGCAGCCACTATCCAAAAGATGCATTCTTGCTTCAAGCGATATGGGTTATCCCCTGTATAAAAAGCTGGGCTTTGAACCGATTTGCAATATGCATGTATATGAACAAGCAGGAAGCTGAACGAGCCTGCACGAGGAAGGGGAGAGAGCGATCCATCTCAATGATACGGAAATGCCTCAGATTTCGTAACAATGACTCGGTAACGCAGTGATTGTCTTTTCAGCTCACATGTGGGCAAAGAGTGGACAGTTATCGAGGCTCACTTATTAGTTAGGCCGTAATCTGAAGGCAGCAGATGTTGTATGGTGAACGACATGGAAGGTTTGCAGCGGGTTTGCGTGGCGACGTGGAACTCGCTGTTTTCTTCTCTGCGGACCGCAGTCAAGATCGGAGTCCGAAGTATGCGCCATTGGAAATGATACAGTCAAATCCACCGACTCGGTGTCTAAACGGCATGTAGACTGGAAATTGTCCAATGAATCCAGCTGGTTTTGAGCTATGGGTGTGGATGCAGTGTCAAACTATTGGATGAACTCCAACGAAACCGACGGCAAGGTGACATGCGACGCTGTTTCATTGGAGAAAATCCAATGGATGAAACATTTTATATTGGAGCTGCTGGAGATCATCTTTATTGGGATGGTCTGCTTTTGCATGCATGGAAGTTCGGTGAAACGTGTTGCAGCTCGGCAGGCGTGCGTGACCAGGTTGAACTGACGCAGATGTATGAAGGCGGTTTCGCACGATCTTTTTGGATAAAGTTCAAGTTAGAGAGAAAAAGAGCAGTGGATACTGTACTTTCGACATGATAATGATTATCATTATTGTGATGATTTAATCTGTTGTATTGATAGATCGAAGGGAGATGAACAGTTGAGCAGTACATAAGCCTCGATTTTGTACAAAAAAACACTCGTATTTGTCCATTGCTATTTATATGCGGATTAGCATACAATCTATTTGTGAGATTGAGAATCAATATCAGTAATTAGTAGTATGGCATATATGGTTTTAGAAAGGGGCGAACGTCATTTATTACAACGCAACGGGCATGCCCCGTCACGATATCATCGTCTGAGAACGGCGATAAGATCCATATTTCATAGATAATAAAGGTGGCCTGTATGAGTCAAACTGCAAATTCCATTAAAGAAGTGGCAGCATCGCCAACTGTCCAATTTCGGTCTCGTCCGTGGGCGGCCACGCTGATTCTCGCTGGCGGTCTAATTGCGCTGGTGTTCGGAATCGGTTTGTCCGTTTCGTTCGGGGCGGCAGATATTAAACTCTCCGTCGTATGGGAAGCGATCTTTCGCTTTAATCCTGAAATGACGCAGCATCAGATTATTCAAGAACTTCGTCTTCCACGTGTGCTTGGCGGAGCGATGGTCGGAGCCTGCTTCGCCGTCGCGGGAGCGATTATGCAAGGAATGACCCGCAATCCGCTGGCTGATTCCGGATTGTTAGGTTTAAATGCAGGAGCTGGTTTCATGCTGGCGGTATGCTTTGCTTTCTTCCCCGGCATGCCGTTCATGTACCTGATTATGTATTCCTTCTTAGGTGCAGGGGTAGGTGCAGGGTTAGTATACGGCATCGGCTCGCTAGCCAAAGGGGGATTGACGCCGGTTCGTCTGGTGCTGGCGGGTGCAGCATTAAGTGCGCTGCTATCTGCGCTAAGCGAGGGGATCGCTCTCTATTTCCGCATCGGACAGGATTTAGCATTCTGGTATGCGGGAGGCGTGGCGGGAACAAAATGGTTCCAGCTCAAGATTATGTTCCCATGGATTGCCGCCGCAATCGTGGGAGCGATTGCATTGTCCCGCTCGATTACGATGCTCAGCCTTGGTGAGGACATTGCCAAGGGACTCGGACAGCGAACGAAGCTAGTCAAGCTGGCGGGCATGATCATTGTGCTCGTGTTGGCTGGTGCGGCAGTATCTGTTGTCGGCGCGGTCGGCTTTGTCGGATTGATCATTCCCCACTTGACCCGGTATTTGGTCGGTGTAGATTACCGCTGGATTATTCCGTGCTCGGCGGTGCTCGGCAGCTTGCTTGTTGTCTTCGCCGATCTGGCGGCAAGGATGGTTAACCCGCCCTATGAGACGCCTGTCGGTGCACTCATTGCGCTTATCGGTGTTCCGTTCTTCCTTTACCTGGCGCGTAAAGAAAGGAGAGAACTGTAATTATGGAGAGTGTATCAATCACATTAAGCGAACGCCGCAGAAAAAAACGAGGTATTGCCGTCATTATTATATTAAGTATTTTGATTTGCATAGCATTCATTATCAGCATGAACACCGGATACATCCGGCTGACTCCGATGGACTTAATCCGAACGCTATTCGGCGCAGGCACGGACAAACAGAATTTGATTCTGTTCGACTTCCGGTTGCCGCGAATTGTAATTTCTGTGCTCATCGGCGCCGGGCTGGCGGTATCTGGCTGCGTGATGCAAGGGATATCCCGCAATGCGCTAGCTGACCCCGGTATATTGGGTATCAATGCAGGAGCGGGATTGACGGTCATGTTGTTCATTTCCTTCTACCCGACTACAGCGGCTGCTCCCGTATTTTTGCTGCCGGTGCTAGCTTTGGTCGGCGCGGGGCTGACTGCCGCACTGATCTATTCGCTTTCGTACAAGCGGCATGAAGGTTTGTCGCCCACACGATTATTGCTTACCGGTATCGCGGTTGCGGCAGGGATTAGCGCAGCGATGATCGTGCTGACGCTCAAGCTGAGTCCGGATAAATATCAATTTGTGGCGACGTGGCTCGCAGGCAGCATTTGGGGCACGAATTGGAAGTTTGTGCTCGCTTTGCTCCCATGGATCGTCGTGCTGCTACCCTTTGTATTCTACAAGGCACGCGTGATGAATGTACTCAACTTGGGCGATCAGACGGCGACCGGCCTTGGCGCCCCAGTTGAGAGAGAGCGGCTCGTGCTGATCGCCGCGGCGGTTGGCCTCGCAGGCGCTTGCGTCGCAGTGAGCGGCGGCATTGGCTTCGTCGGCCTCATTGGACCGCACTTGGCGCGCCGTCTTGTCGGTCCGAAGCATCAGATGCTGCTTCCTGCAGCCGCTCTAGCCGGCTCGCTCTTGGTCATTACGGCTGATACGCTGGGCCGCTGGATTTTGCAACCATCAGAAATACCAACAGGTATCGTGGTCGCGGTCATCGGTGCACCGTACTTCCTCTACTTGCTCGCTCGGTCCAAAGCATAAACAGTAAGACTAGGGAACTGTATCATTTAAACAGAAAGAGGTTGCTCCAATGCTACGACGATTTTTTGCGTATTATCAACCTTATAAAGGGTTGTTCATATTGGATTTCTCCTGCGCGATTATCGCTGCGCTGCTGGAGCTCGCGTTTCCACTCGCCGTGAATCGCGTGGTGGACGATCTGTTGCCGAGCGGCAACTGGAAATGGATTTTATGGGGCTGTCTCGCCCTGCTCGGGATTTATGTCATCTGCTCGGCCTTGCACTATGTGGTGACCTATTGGGGACACAAGTTGGGCATCAACATCGAAAGCGATATGCGCAAGAAGCTGTTCGATCATGTTCAGAAGCTGTCCTTCCGCTTCTTCGACAATAACAAGACCGGGCATCTTGTGTCCCGCATGACGAATGATTTGATGGACATTGGCGAAATCGCCCATCACGGCCCAGAGGATTTGTTCATTGCCATCATGACGCTGGCTGGGGCATTCGGCATCATGCTCGGCATTAATTGGGAGCTCGCCGTGCTGACCTTTATCATCATCCCGCTCATGATTTACATGTCTCTGTACTTCAGCCGGAAGATGTCGCGTGCCTTTAAGCGCATGTTCTCGGACATTGCCGATTACAACGCCCGTGTGGAGAACAATGTAAGCGGCATCCGCGTCGTGCAGGCATTCTCGAACGAGAAGTATGAAATTGCCCGCTTTACGGAGAACAACGAACGGTTTCGGCTGACGAAGCTGCTCACGTACCGCATTATGGCTTGGAATTCATCGCTCAGCTACATATTAATGAAGCTGGTGTCATTGTTCGTGCTCGTATGCGGCACTTGGTTCGTCATTCAGAAGAACATGACATACGGAGAATTTATCGCTTTTGTGATGCTGTCGAACGTGTTCCTAGGACCGATTCAGCAGATTAATTCGGTAATTGAGATGTATCCAAAAGGAATCGCCGGATTTAAACGCTATTTGGAGCTGCTGGAAACCGCCCCAGATGTGGCGGATGCGCCAGACGCGCAAGCAGTCGAGCATTTGAACGGCAATATTTCCTTCAATAACGTCACGTTCGGTTACGAGAACAAAGATAAGGTGCTGCATGGCGTCGACCTGACGATCTGCGTAGGTGAAACGGTGGCGCTAGTAGGGCCTTCGGGTGCAGGCAAGACAACATTATGCAGCCTGCTGCCGCGCTTCTATGAAGTCGATGCGGGAAGCATTACGATCGACGGCATCGATATCCGGAAGATGACGTTAGAGTCGTTGCGCAGCCAGATCGGCATTGTGCAGCAGGATGTGTTCCTGTTCGATGGCACGATTCGGGAAAATATCGCGTATGGCCAGTTGACGGCCAGCGAAGAAGAGATTTGGGAAGCCGCGCGGCGGGCCCAGCTTGAGGAACTCATTTTGTCGCAGCCGGAAGGGCTGGACACGATGATCGGCGAACGCGGAGTCAAGCTGTCCGGTGGTCAGAAGCAGCGGTTGTCCATTGCGCGCATGTTCCTGAAGAACCCCCCGATCCTCATTCTCGATGAAGCGACATCAGCGCTTGATACAGAGACAGAGGCGGCGATTCAGCAGTCGCTGGCCGAATTGTCGGAAGGCCGCACCACGCTGGTCATCGCGCACCGCTTGGCGACGATTAAGAACGCCGACCGCATCGTAGTGGTCGCAGAGCAAGGGATTGCCGAACAGGGCGATCATCATCAGTTGCTTGCTGCAGGAGGAGCATACAGCCGTTTGCACCGGGCGCAGTTTGGCGCATAGTGTGTGAGCTGCACATGATTAAGCGAATAACAAGCAATTCGTTTAGGAAGAACGTGCTTCGACTAGATCAAGAATAACGGAGACTTGGAGGCAAGACCATGACCGAACAACTGGAATTGTATGATGCGACGATTATCGGTGGAGGACCAGCAGGGATGTACACCGCCTTCTATAGCGGCATGCGCGATTTGAAGACGAAGCTGATTGAGGCGAAGACAGAGCTCGGCGGACGAATGCTGATTTACCCTGAAAAGATGATCTGGGATGTCGGCGGGGTGACGCCGATATTATGTGAAAAGTTAATCGCCCAGTTAGAGCAGCAGGCGAAAACGTTCGACCCGACCATTGTGCTGGGCCAACAGATTACGGAGATGGAGCGGCTAGAGGATGGAACGTTTATGTTGACCGCGGCGACGGGTGAGCGGCATCATACGCGCACGATCATTTTAGCCATAGGGTACGGCATTCTTACGATGCAGAAGTTGGAGATCGAAGGAGCCGATCGCTATGAAGTAACGAATCTGCACTACACCGTGCAGGAGCTGGAGGTGTTCCGGGGCAAGCGGGTGCTCATCTCAGGCGGCGGCAACTCGGCGGTGGATTGGGCGAACGAGCTGGAGCCGATTGCCTCGCAAGTGATAGTCGTGCATCGCCGCGATCAATTTGGCGGACACGAGAAGAATGTCGTGAAGATGATGGAATCGTCTGTGGACGTGCGGACGCTGTACGCTGTCAATCAACTTCATAGCAGCAATGGGGATACGATTGAGGAGGTTACCATTTCTAACGTCGAGACGGGAGAAACGGAACGCTTCGAGGTTGACGCGGTTATCGTCAATCATGGTTTGAGATGTGATTATGGCCCGCTTGCCGAATGGGGTCTGGAGATGAGGGACGATGTAGCGGTAGTGGACGGAAAGCTGGCAACGAACATTCCAGGTATCTTCGCCGCGGGAGACTTTGTTACTTATGACAGCAAGGTCCGCTTGATCGCAGGCGCGTTTACAGATGGCGCGCTAGCGCTCAACAGCGCCAAGCTATATCTGGATCCGGAAGCGCCTAAGGTGGCGTATGTATCCTCGCATAATATTCGCTTTAAAGAAAAAAACAAACAGCTCGGCTTGGATGACGACGATTACCGTGCCGGCAGATAACGCCGACAGATAATAAGGAAGGAGCAGTGCCATGCAAACTATAAAAGAACGGCTGCATACGTCGGAGCTTGATATTGCCTATGGGGAAGCAGAAATTGTGAGTAACCTGAATTTGTCGGTCCCGCACGGGAAGATTACGGCACTTGTTGGCGCAAACGGCTCTGGGAAATCGACGATTCTGAAAACGATGGCGCGCATAATGCGCCCGAAAGCGGGCGGCGTACTGCTCGATGGAGAGTCCATCCACACCAAATCGACGAAAGAAGTAGCCAAGCAGTTGGCTATCCTGCCGCAAAACCCGACCGCGCCTGACGGACTTACCGTGTCGGAGCTGGTTGCTTATGGCCGCTTTCCGCATCAAAAAGGGTTCGGAACGATGACGGCGGACGACAAGAACATTGTCCGCTGGGCGATTGAAGTGACAGGCATGGTGGAATTCCAAGACCGGGCGGTCGATCAGTTGTCCGGCGGACAAAGGCAGCGGGCGTGGATTGCCATGGCGCTTGCTCAGCAGACGGATATTTTATTCCTAGATGAGCCTACGACCTTCTTGGATATGGCTCACCAGCTCGAGGTGCTGCATTTGCTGCAGAAGCTGAACGAAGAGGAAGGCCGCACCGTAGTGATGGTCGTGCACGATCTGAACCATGCTTCACGCTATGCGCAGCACATGGTTGCGATTAAGTCAGGCACCGTCATCAGGGAAGGACGCCTGCGGAAGTGATGACCAGAAGTGTGCTGCGCGAGGTGTTCACCATCGAAGCGGACATTGTGCCCGATCCGCGAACCGGAGTGCCGCTGTGCTTGCCATACGAATTGGCATCGCTTGCTGCCGCGGGCGCCTGATGTGAAGGGAGGGATAAGACATGGATGCACAATCGCTATTCGCGATTAGGCAAATTATCCGGAAGTGGCACAGGTATATGAATTGCAAAACGTTCGGAACGAAATATGTGCTGTTGGATCTGATCGAGGAGCAGGGAACAATCTTCGTAGCTGATCTGGCCAATCGTCTATCTCTGTCCCAAACATCGGTTGAAGAAGCGCTTCATGGGTTGATCATTAGCGGATTGATTCAGCGGGTTCCTGACAGTGAGATTGCGGTAAAGCTCACGATGACCGGGACCAAATTGGCATCCTCCGCGCGGGATGAGAGACAGAAATGGGCGCAACGTTATTTTACCAACGAATCCGTGCAGGAATTTCAGCTGCTGTATGAACTGCTGCATCACGTGATATGCGAATTGGACTCAGATAACGCGGTGCAACGGCGTAAGCATTATTCCGCAGCTCGTGTGGATCGAGCATAAGCCATCCAAAATGATGCCCCAAAAGAAAAGGCAGAGGCCTTTTTCTTTTGGGGCATCGTGTTTGCTTGGCGCAGCTTTCTAAGCTGGACTAGCTATCATCCGATATATTCGATGATATTCATCAGGTCTGAATTAATTGGCAGCACCCTATGCACTGCTGTTCCGCAACAGGCGGGGCAGCATATCAAGCAGCCTCTCTCTTGTCAAGGCATCGCCCGAGTTCCATTTCGCCGCATTCAACACATACGCGTGACCGTTCCAGACTGCAGGGAGGCTGTTCCAGAGGGAACTGTTCATCATGTCCTTCGCCGCCTGCCTGGATGTTGGATTGCCGGAGAGCAGCATGAAAATCCGGTCTCCGGCAAACGCAGACAACTGTTCGGCTGGAATTTCCATAAATCCATGACCCGTATCCAATATTTTCTGGATTTTGTCTCCTGGCTTGAAGCCGAGAGGATGATATAGTGCCGAAGATAGTCCGGCGGTTCCCATGACAAACAAGCGATGGCCATGCTCGTATATAAAGACCGTTGCCGTCTCACCCGGATAAATGTCGGCCCGCAGCTGTTGCCACATGGCGGTTGCTTGGGCATTGTACATGTCCAACCATTGCTTGGCCTCGCGTTGTCTGCCAAGCAAATTGCCGAGCGTAAGCAGGCGTTGGTCGAGAGGCGCGAATGAATCGAACGTGACGGTAGGCGCAATTCGAGCGATTCGGTCGTATTTCATTTCGTCCGTATCCGCAACGATTATTAAATCGGGTTCAAGCGTAAATGACTTTTCTGAATCGAGGGGGAAGCCGACATCTTGCACATTGTGCACTTGGTCTTCATACACCGTGCCATGCATCCAGGTAAACGCTCCCCCGATCGCTTCCACGCCAAGTGCGAGCAGGTCACCGAACGTTTCGCCATGATAAATGACGCGCTTGGGCAGGGCAGGGATCTCCACCTCATGGCCTGTCCAGTCTGTGACTCGGGTTCTGCCGCGCATGAACCGGGCGTATTGCTTGGGCGTAATGCCCGTCGTCTGCCGGAAACGGCGGTTGAAATAATATTCATCTGTAAAGCCGACCCGATGGGCGATCTCCCGCAAGGGCTCGTTCGAGCTGAGCAGCAATTCTTTGGAGCGCTTAATGCGTAATTCCGTTAAATAGTCGAGTGGTTTTTTACCCGTCAATTCTTGAAAAATCGGAGTGAAGCGCCAATAAGGCACATTGGCTAGCTGGGCAAGCTGCTTGACGGTGATGTTCTTCATGTAATTGTTCTGCATGTATTGGATGGTGCTCTCCACCGATTGCGTCGGATTGAACAAATGCTCCGAATGCAGGTTATGTTCGAACACAAACCCCATCAACTCCTGAAAACGCATATGCTGCTTATACCATTCGAGCTCGCATCTGCCATGCTTCTCACTATATAGCTCCTCTATAAGATGCATCAGGCGGGAGAAGGGGTATGCAGTTATTTCACACCGACCGGGCAAAAGGTCTTCCATATATGTTTTATGCTTCTGCTTCCCGACTTGGATGACGGTGAACTTCACTTGATAGTAGCTGAGCGTGCTGTCGCATCCGCTTTCGATCTGCAGGGATGCCCCGGGCGGAACGAGATAGCTTTTTTCGGGTGAAAAGCGGAAATGATTGTTGTCTATATGTAAACAGCCGGTACCATTGGTGAACACCAAAATCGTATGATGCTCAGTCGTTATGCTTTCGGATTTACCCGCATTAGGACGGATGATGAATTGGATGTCCGCCAAATGAAACAGCAAGGAGCGGAGCGGGGCGGATGCCGGTTGACAGTTAGCCATCTTAGAGCATCTCCTTTCAATGATGAGAATCGTTATCAATTAATGATATTGTATTAAAATCAAAGAAGCTTTTCAACTAAAGTTGAAAGCTTCTTGAAAGTTCTATTCCGTGGGTGGGAAGCAAGCCCTACTTCTTCAGCATCTTCGGCAGATCCTCCAGCAGCCGCTCCCTTGTGGTCGCGTCGCTGCTCGATTTGAGAATGTCAATGGAGTAGACGTGCCCTTGCTTCACAGCAGGGAGATCAAGCCAGATCTTGTTCTTCATCAATTCTTCGGTCGAGCGTTGGGGCTCTTCCTCCACGGGATTCAAAATAAAGATGCGGTCTCCGGCAAATTCCGGTAACAGCTCCATGGAGATTTGCTTGAATCCTGTATTGGTGTCCAGCAGTTCCTGAATGGTAGCTGCAGGCTTGAAGCCGTTCGGATGATACAGCACCTGTGACAGTCCCGTAGCTGCCATCACGAACAACCGGTCACCGGGATAATAAGTAAGAACGGTAGCTGTTTCACCCGACATTACCCCGGGTGCTTGGAGTTCTTTCCACATCGATTCGGCTTTGGCGTTATAATTGGCAAGCCATTGTTCCGCTTCCTGTTTTTTGCCAAGTATATCTCCCAGCCTAGGCAATCGTGTCTCTAATGGATCGAACGTGTTGAACATTAACGTAGGAGCGATTTTGGAGAGCTGTTCGTACTCCTTCTCATCCACATTTCCCATAATAATCAAGTCAGGATGCACCTCTAATGTTTTTTCCAGATTGATCGGAAAGCCAAGATCTTCGACATTTTTCATCTGATCTTCATATACATGGCCTTTAATCCAATTCGCAGCTCCGCCTACGGCAGTGACGCCAAGCGGCAGTAAATCGCCGATCGTTTCTCCCCAAAAGATAACCTGCTGCGGCGAAACGGGAATGTCCACTTCATGACCTTTATAGTCTGTATATTTGCGTGTGTCTACCGCGGATTGCTTGTCACCATCCGCCGCTTGTTGCGAAGCAGGGGAAGTGCCGTTCGAAGCGGCTTGTTCGCTTTTTGCCTCCGACTTGCTGCTTGGTTCAGTTGAGGTGCTGCCGCACGCTGCTAATAATGCCCCCATTAATGCGACCGTGCATAGAGCAATGATGGCTTTTCTGGCCTGTTTCATGAGTTCCGTCCTCCATTAGCGATATACATTTAATAGATAATGATTCTCATTATCGACAAAACTATAATATATGATTGTTGAAGGTTACTCAATGGACAAATTCAACGCCTTTATTCTGATTTGTACAAAAAACGATTTGCGCCAGACAAACATTCTGCCGATATCCTGAAATACGGCATCTATATAGTGTCCCTTTTGCTGCCGTTCAAGTGTTATACAATAGTTAGAAAGGAGGGACAAGTCAATGGACTCCGTCGAAGAGTGGGTTATGAAGGTGAAAGCGGGCGAAATCGATGAATATGTGCATATCGTTAAGACATATCAGGAGCCGATATACCGATATTGCAGCCGCTTGCTGGGAGGCAAGCATGAGGCAGAAGATGCAGTTCAGGACATTCTGGTAAAGGCATACGAAAAAATAGAATTTTATAAACCAACCGTGAATTTTTCCTCTTGGCTGTACAAAATCGCGTATCACCATTGTCTAAACCTAATTCGCAAACGCGGCAATCAACATAAATTCAAGTGGTGGTTCAAGCAGGATACGATTGCAGAGAGCGCCGAACAGACATTGACGAACACGCTGTTCGGAGAACCGCTGGCTTCGGCTTGGGCGAGCTTGTCCGCAGAAGAGCGCAGTTTGCTTGTTCTGAGGGTGTTTGAGGAGAAATCATTTGCTGAAATTGGAGAGATTTTGGGAAAAGGCGCGGAAGCGGCAAAGAAGAAATACGGCCGGGTCAAGCTGAAATTGAAGAAGCTGATGGAAGACAGGGAGGTGAACGAGACATGCGTAAATCCAGACAAACTCTTGAAGATGTGAAGATAAAAGATTATCTAATTGACGATAGACAAGAGAGTATCGATGTAAGCCAACGTGTCATGGAACGGATACATGCCCTTCATGAGCTGCGTAATGGAAAAAGACCGGTTCGATATCGGAAAAAGGCAGTCGTCGTCATCATCTGTATTATTATCGCACTTACTTCAATTACAGGATATGCAGCTTCCCGGTATGTTCAAATTATGAATCAAAAAGGCGAGATTATCGTGGAAACGAAGGAAATTAGGGAGGATCCATATGCGCCACACACAAAGAAATGGAGAGAACTGCTTTCCGCGTATGCGGAACGCGTGCAGGAACAGCTAAAGCCGGGGGAACTGGTCGCATATTACGTCCATGACAAAACGATTAATGCCTACGATACTGCGAATAAGGTAAAGACCGAATTCAAACCGATTGTGCATGCCAGCTATGCGGCATTCGCGAATCAGCTTGAGAAAATGTCAGGTCCGCAGTTTATGGAACCGAAATACTTGCCAGAAGGGTTCGCATTTGAGTCAGGCAACGTATTTCCTAGCGCAACGGAAGGTGAGGCGAGCTGGGCTCATCTTAAAAAGCTGGAGCCGGAATTTATAAGTGAAGCTGAAACCACGCTCAGCGGGGCCAAATTATTTATCAAGCCGTTGATATGGAATAAAGCGGGCAGCGCGACTATGCGCTATACGAATGGAACGGATACGCTTATCATGAATGCGTACGAGCGGAAAAACTCAAACTCCCCGGTGAAGACGATGCATCCCAATGGCGTCACAGCGGAGAAGCTGACGGTAAGCGGCCAGGACATGATTTATATGGAGCCGTCAGCGGATGCTGCGGGAAGTGTCCGGTACAAGCACAAACTTGAATGGCTCGACGTGCAGGCAGAGGTGTATTATTCGATATTTGACAATTCAGAAAGTGAACTGTCCAAATCTGAATTCATTCGTATAGTGAAGAGCATGATTGCGAAGTAATCACAACTCATTTACGAAGCGGGATCTGCTCGAATTGGCAGAGAACCTGATGCAGCACATATGGAACTGCGCTCCATTTCATCCGAATCCGCGCCATAAAGATGGCAGAAGCTCAAGAGTGTCCCTTTTACGCAGCTTGAGGTGTTATACATAGCGGGATGAAATTTTAGATTAAGAACTGGCCCATATGGCCGAAAGGAGCACTAAATTATGAATAAAATGGCGAAAATGACGATTGGCAGTGCGGTCTTCACACTGGTGTTCAGCTACATGACAGGTTATGCAGGTGCAGCAGGTGAACAGAGCAAACACGCATTTAGCGCAACTTTTCATGCGGCAAAGTCCAAAACATCGAATCCTGCAGCCAAGAAAAGCGCCGCGCAGCAGAAAAAAGAAGCGTTGGCCATCTTCCACGCCGAGGGGAAGAAACCAGGCGACCTGTTCGTCCTGTATGATGGATCCGATGGTACGCTATCCTTTAATTACCTTTCACTGAAGAGTTCAAAACTTGATGATTACGCGCAACAATCGGCCAAGTATAAAGCACCTGTGCTTCAGCAGCCGGAAGCATTGCCGGAGGGATATGAATACCATTCGAGTGAAATTACGCCTCCATTTCCGCAATTTCTTAGCGAACCGTATCAGAAGATGTTAAAGGAATTGAAGGCGGAAGCGAAAGGGAAAATGTATTATGCTAAAAAATTGAAATGGAGCGAGGCTGGCGAGTCACAACTAATCTTTTTCAAAGACTCGGACATTATCCGAATCAGCGTCAAAAAGTTGCAACCGATAGCAATCGAATCGACGCGAGTAGCAGGAAAAGGAGAGACGATTGAAAAGTTGAGCGTGAAGGGGATTGACGCCATGTATATTACCGGTTCCGATGTGCTCTATTCGACGATGCTCCAATGGGAAGACGCGGAAAAAAAGTTGCAATACCAAATTTCCCTCTACAAAAATAGTCCGCTGACGAAGGAAGATCTCATCGCGATAGCGGAAAGCATCATGCAGGGGTAAGCTGTCTACGATCTTACACGTTCATTCCGACACTGGCTGAGGCCAGTGTCGATCTGCCGAGAGACCCTTATGGTCATTTCACTTTTATTACCAGTGATTGATCTACTTCTTGAATTGAACTTCGACCTGATATGGCTAATTGCAGCTCAGTTTCTGCAACGAGATGTTTAATGACTTCTTGTACCCCTGTTTCCCCCGCAACAGCTAAGGCGTATGCATAGGGTCGACCGATGAGAACGGCAGTAGCACCTAGAGCGATGGCTTTGAGGATGTCGGCTCCTCTACGAATCCCACTATCCATTAAAATTGGAATTTTACCTTGTATGGACTCGCTTATCGAAGGTAGGGAATCTAAAGTAGCAACCGCACCATCGAGTTGCCGTCCCCCGTGGTTCGAAACGATGATACCATCGACGCCATGCTCTAAGGCCATTATGGCATCGTCCGGATGTGTAATTCCTTTTATAAGTAAAGGCAATCGGGTTTGTTCGCGAATAAAGTCCAGTTTTCTCCAAGTGAAGCAGGTATTATTGCCTTCTTCTAATGCCTTCAAGGCAGCTGCTTTAATGTTTTTGTCCGGCGCCTCTTTAAGGCTCGAGCAAAATACGGGATCTGAAAAATAATTCCCCATTCCGTGTCCAGTAAGAAATGGTAAGTACGCGTTACGTAAATCCGTCTCCCGCCATCCAAGAAGGGTGGAATCCACCGTTACAACAATTGCTGTAAACCCGGAAGCTTCCGCACGTTTTATAAAACTTTTCGTAAGATCATGATCCTTTGGGGGATAGAGTTGAAACCATCGTACGCTATCTCCCATTGCCTCCGCTACCTTTTCTAAAGGCACACTCGAAACATTGCTAAGTACATAAGGGATCCCCAGTTTAGCTGAAGCCTTGGCAGGGGCCAGTTCCCCGTCGGGGTGAAGAATCGTGTTAACCCCAATCGGTGCTAATAGGATAGGAAAGGGGATTTTATTGCCAAACAGTGATATTGAAAGATCGCGTTCGGTAATATCGCAGCAAACCCTTGGCCTAATTTTGTATTTCTGAAAAGCTTCAACATTACCACGTTCTGTGTCACCCGCTCCTGCGGCTCCATGTACGTAACCGAAGGGAGCTGCGGCTAGAACCTTCTTTGCTTGATTCTCCCACTGATCAAATGATACGGGTAAGAGCTTCGCAGCTTCGTCCCCGCTTTGATATATGTTCATCTGTAAATCTTCGCTATGAATAGTCAAAATGCGTACCTCCATGGTTTTTTAAAGAGTTGCAGCTATAAGTAAGTATTAAAGAAGAGCAGCTTCGTTCTGATAACAAATAGTGGAGCACTCATACTCATTTTATAAATTCCCTAAGTCATCGAGGTTTATCCAATACTCGCCATTGGGCGAATGGAGGAAGAATTCGCGCGATTGGAGCAGATGAGCCAGTTCCGCGACAAGCTCACACCGGCTGATGCCGGTGTTTTTTTGCGTGTTTATGGAACAAGGATAAAATCGCATTTGGAAATGGGGAGGCAATTTCGTATAATGTCAATATGCGTTAAGATAGGCAAGCGCACAATTTAGATTGCTACATATAATATTGACATGCGAATTCGTTCATAGGGGGTCACAATGAGCAGCTATCATTTGATTGGGATAAAGGGCAGCGGTATGAGTGCGTTGGCACAGGTGCTGCATGATCTTGGACATGTGATTCAAGGGGAAGACATTGATACGGTAATTTTTACACAAACGCCTCTGGAAGCGCGGAATATCCCGATGTACTCCTTTGGAAGCGCGCCGTTATCGACAGAGATGATTGTCATCGCTTCTAACGCGTACGGTGATGATCATCCGAGCGTAGTGCGCTGCAAAAGCTTGGGCCTTCCCATACATCGATACCACCATTTTCTCGGTGAGTGGATGAAGAACTATACGAGCATTGCAATTACCGGATCGCACGGCAAGACGACAACGACCGGAATGATGGTTCATGCGTTGCGTTCTATCGAGGCTACATGCAGCTTGATTGGAGACGCGACAGGTAGAGGTGAAGCGGATGCGCGATTTTTCATTTTCGAAAGCTGCGAATACAAACGGCATTTTCTCGCGTATCGGCCGGAAATTGCCGTCATTACGAATATAGATTTCGATCATCCGGATTATTTTTCCGATGTGGATGATGTGCGGCATGCTTTTGAAGAGATGGCTGCCTACGTCGGCAATCAATTGGTCGTATGCGGCGATGATGTGCAAGTGCGGCTGTTGCGTACGGGGAACAAAATGCTGTATTACGGCTTCGCTGAGCATAACGAATTAAGAGCGGCTGGACTCGCCATAGTCAGCGGCGGAGTCGCATTCGATGTATACTGGCGCGATGCCAAGCTTGACCGGTTCACGATCCCGGTGTATGGCCGGCATAATGTGCTCAATGCTTTGGCGGTCATCGGTGTCAGTCTGGTGTTGGGGTTGGATCTGAATGAAATCAAACGGCAAATGGCTACGTTTACTGGCGTAAAGCGCCGCTTCACCGAGACCGAGTGGAAGAGCAATGTCGTCATCGATGACTACGCGCACCATCCGTCCGAAATACGGGCGACGCTCGAAGCGGCCCGGAGCAAGTATCCCGGCAGGAGGATTGTCAGTGTGTTCCAGCCGCATACGTTCAGTCGGCTGGAACGGCTGCTCGACGATTTTGCCCACTCCTTGCGCGACGCCGACGATGTGTTTCTATGTCAAATCTTCGGCTCCGCCCGGGAACGAGCAGGAAGTGTTTCGATTGAGCATTTGCGCGAACGGATCCCGAATGCGCAGCTCATCTCGGAAAACACTGTGAACAGCTTAGGCACCTATGAAGATGCGGTGCTTGTCTTTATGGGGGCGGGAGATATCCAGAAATATCAGCAACGCTTGGTGCGGTTATAAAGAAAAGGGCGGAACCAATAGGGTTCTGCCCTTTTCTTTATTATATGATGAAAGGATTTGATTACACCGCAGCCAACAGGGCAATGCGTTCGTTGATATTTCCTTGGATCACGCCACCGTGATAGCAGATGACTGTGTCAATCTCGAACTGCGTCAGTTTTTTTAATGAGCTTATCGCGGTGTCCATATCGAGTGAATACTGCGGATTGGGCCCATGCAATTCACCGTCGGCAATGACCATGGCGTCTCCGGCGATAAGGGTTTTGCTCGATTGATGATATAGACTGATATGTCCGGGAGTGTGCCCCGGCGTGTCGATGACGATGATTCCGCCGCAGGAGGGGAGTTCCTCACCGTCTGCCAGCGTCCTGTCAACTTGAGCCTGCAGCGGGTTGGCCAGCATGGCTTTGAAAGCGGTGCGCAGTTGTTCGGGCAGATCGGGGGGGAGCATCGCGTCAGCTTGTTCAACAGCCTCCGCTGTAAGCTTCAGCAGCCTCTTGTCACCTTGAATATACGGTCGCTCGACTTCACTGGCCAACACTTCGATCTTTCGGGGCGATTCCTTCAGTATCATAGGCAAGCTACCGATATGATCCAAGTCTTGATGGGTTAAGATGACTGTGTCCAGCTTATCCAAGGCGACGTTGGTCTGCTCCATGGCTTCGCGAATGAGCGGCAATTGACCGGGATAGCAAGCATCTACTAAAATCGCGGTGTCTTTGTCCCACAGCAGAGTAGGGTAAATGGTGTCCTTCTTTCCCATTATGATTGCCGAAATTTCAAGCGTGGCAATTCCGTTGACGATAATCATGCACATTCCTCCGTTATGAGTTGAAATGGGTGGTTTGCAGAGTAAGTATTCCATATCATAAACACTTTCGGAGTTCGGATCAATACAAAATATTTTATCATATCATATTTATTTTATTTTGTCAAGCGATGGTTTTGGTTGGATGTTTTCCAAGGGGGCCAGGTAAATCGCCTGACTACGGCTTATGCTCCATAACGAATGAAAGTGAAATAGCTAGCATGTGTTTAACGGATTATGCGAACAATGGAAAATGCAAGGTTGGGATCGAGGTTCTCCGTGCAATGATATAGGTATTCTAGCTCTTGCTTTCACTCTCCCATTTGTTCAGAAAAGAATGTCATTCTTACACATTCAAATGCGATCAAACACGATAAAATAACTTTCTTATTCTGAAGTAAAGGGAGAGTGGCGCAAAGAGCGCGATAGCCAACGTTGTACTGAAGTGAGGGGACAATGGAGCAAAGAGAGTGAACAGGGAACGTGAACGTGATGTTCTGAGGAAGTGGGAGAGTGACGCAAAGGGGATGAACGTTAACATGATGATGGAAAATAAATCTTTTAAATAGCAGTAACAGGAATTAAAAGGCGCTAATTAATGTGCATAGTTGCCCCCAGGCACTGATATTTGCGTCTCTAAACAGAAATTGCGTATAATAATGATTATACGCAATTATTTGCGAGTGAATTGAAGGGAAGGAGAATGCAGCATGAGCCTTACCCGGCATGATTTAACTGCGCTATATGAAGAACCTCTCGAAGCTTTCCGTTTATGGATGATGAATGCGGGGTATACCTCCTATACGAAGAAAAATTATATGGGTGATGTCAGTCATTTTCTACGGACGATAGAAGGAAAACCGGTAGAACAGGTAACGAAGCTGCAGGTGCTCGCTTTTCTGGCTCAAGTGAAGTCGTCTGGCGTAAGTGATGCGACGCGAAACCGGAAGCATTGCGCGATAACGAGCTTTTATAGAGCGTTGAATGATCTGGAGATCACTACGGTTAATCCGGCTGCCGGTGTGAAGAAGTCGAAGACGGAGACGAATCGGGCCCCGGTCTATTTGGAGCCGAATCAAGTTCAGCAGTTCCTGTCGCGAGCGGATGGCAAATACCGCAATCGCAACTTGGCTGTTCTGATGCTGATGTCCTATGCGGGACTGCGGGTCGGCGAAGTGCATCGGCTTAATATGGCGGATTACCATGCAGAGCGCCATACCATTGAAGTATTGGGAAAAGGGCGCAAGTGGCGCACGATTCCATTGCCGCTGGCCGTCTCGAATCAGCTGCAGCTAGCGCTGCAAGAGCGGTTAACGCCGTGGCGAGCTGGAGAAGATGCGTTTTTCATTTCGCAAAAAGGCCGCAGGCTGTCCATTCGCAACATTCAATATATTGCTGAACAAGCATTCGATAGTCTGCAAAGAGAGGAAGGGCGGATGCGTGCAGGAAGAGGCCGTTCGTATTCCTGTCATAAATTAAGACACTCCTTCGCGACACTGCTATTGCGAAGCGGGGCGGACATTCGCACAGTTCAGGAAATGCTTGGGCACGCGTCCATTCAGACGACTACCGTCTATACTCATGTCTCGGATAAGCAAAAAGAAGAAGCGATTCAGCGACTTCAACCGTATATCTTGGAAGAGGGTGTTGATATTTTGAATAGTAATGAAACGTAATGGAACGTATTATAGTTACATAAAATATATTATGTTAACTAAATAAATTAATTTCCTATTTTATACCGTGAAAATGCGGCTTGGCACGTATAACAAGCTTACCCTCATAACAGACTAGTTCTATACATGGTAAAAAGGAGGGGTTCAATGAATGCGATAAAATTGAGGTTACAAGCGCTTTTGAAACATAAGCGGCTCGTCCAAACGCTAAAAATCGCCTTTCCTATAGCCGTCATCATATTTGTATTTTTTCAAGGGAAGAAGGAATTATCCCGGTTTTCTCTCAAAGAATCGTTGCATGCGATCCGTCTCATCTCCAGCGATTATTTTACAGGACTGATCGTGCTGGGCGGAATGGCCGTCGCTACGATGTTCTTCTATGATGTCCTGCTCTTGCGCTCGATTAAGGTGCCGGTTAGTCTTGGCAAAACCTTCCGCATCTCATGGATATCAAATACGTTTAACGGGATCGTGGGATTTGGTGGAATCGCGGGCGTTGGCATACGGACGATACTGTATCGGGAATTTACTGGAGACGTCAACCGGCTGCTCATAGCGATCGCATGGATGGCCCCTTCCATGATCAGCGGGTTATCGCTGCTCGGTATTCTGGTTATATGCGGTGTCTTCCCGGCATCTGTTCTGCTTGCAGCCAAAGGCTGGCTGTGGATCGTACTGATTGGTGTTGCCTTGTTTTTCCCGGCTTATTTGGCATTTTCCCGTTGGAAAGGCAGAACAAATGTAAGTGCTAAGCTTACGTTTGGCTATACGATCGTGTCCTTTATTGAATGGCTGGCTGCAGGCTCGGTTGCCTATGTCATTCTGTTTCTGCTCAAAGCCGATATAACTTATTTCGAAGTCATTGGTATTTTTACCGTCAGTGCCATCGCCGGACTGATCAGTATGGTACCTGGCGGCTTCGGAACGTTCGACATTACATACTTAGTAGGCTTGCAGGCGCTTGGTGTAGCGGATAGCACCGTGTTTACGGCGCTGCTCCTATATCGGATCGTGTATTATTTTATCCCGTTTGCAGTAGGATTAATATTTGCTGCATTTGAATTCGGCGGAGTGGCGGTCAAGAAGTTCGAGGATCATCCGACACTAGCATCTTACATTGAGTCAGGAAGCATCATCTGGTTTATCCAGCGATCGCTGTGGAACTCGCTCTCATCTTGGTCTGTCGTCATTCTCATGTTCATGACTTCGATCTTTCTGGCAACCTATACGCTGTCTGAGCCGTATTGGGATCAGTCTGCGTTCATCCTGCCCTTTTTCCACGGGGATATTTACCCCATCGTCAATGGCATCGTGCTAGGGACTAGCTTGCTGATGCTGCTGATGTTAAAGGGATTATTTGAGCGGACGATAAGGGCGTATGTCATTACATCAGTCGCTCTCGGGCTATGTACACTGTTAACGTTCCTCATTGGGACAAGCATTCGACATACGCTGTGGCTGGCCGGGATGCTGCTGTTTCTTATTTTACTGCGGCCGCAGTTTACCCGATATCGTTATCCGGTAACGAAGAGCATGATTGTTTTTACGACTTTGTTTATGAGCATTCTCCTGCTATTTTATACGTTGGTAGGATTTATTCTTGCGGAATATACCGCGGAAGCGGGCGCTGCCGCATACACGTTAACTTATTCTCAATTTACAACTACTTTATTAACGGGGTTAACTGCAGCCTTCCTATTGTATACGATCGGCTACATCGTGTTTGAGCGGCATTTGCGTGAGCCACTCGGACGCAATTGGCGCACCGATGACGATCCGTTATTGACCGGTGGGAACGCTTGGATGTATCGGGTCATTCCTAATAAACGCATATTCGCCGTGCATGGGGAAAAGATCAGGTTCCCGTTCATTATTAAGGGCCGACGTGTCATTATGCTCGGCATGCCGGTACTGAACTGCATGCCATCGAAAGAGCATGATGCTCTGTTTGCTTTATATGAGCAAGCCGATCGATATGGCCTTGATATTGTCTTTCATCAAGTCGGAATGCATGGCATGCCGCTGCTTCACGATTATGGCAATGACTTTATCAAAATTGGCGAGACTGCGCGTTATGAGCTGACGGAGCCGAAGAATGGACCGCCTCTTCACCGGTATGAGGTGCTTCATTATCCGCTCGATCCTTATTTAGTGAATGAAGTCATTCATACCGTTAACCATTGGGACGGGCAGCCGCCTGGATATGGTCCGACGCTGAAGCAGCTGTTGACTGTAGGAGATGAGGCGCTGCGTCTTGTTCTCCTGCACTCGGATGTCGAGCGCTGCATCGGCTATGCTGTGTTACGGTGGAAGAGAAGCGAACAGACGATGACGATCGAAGATATACGAACGAAATATGCATTCGATCATCCGGAACAAGAGCATGTGCTGAAGCAGCTGCAAGACATTCTTGTCTGGTTAGGACAGCATCATCACTGCAATAAGCTTGTTTCCAGCCTTATTCCATTGTCTCACGTGGAAACGTACCGGGCTCCGTATCTCTGGTCAGAGCGTACGGCAATTGCCATGTTCCGTCAAATGCGCGACCTGTACCCGCTGAGCAATCAGCGCCGGTTGTGGGAGAAGCTGTTCGATGTATCGTGGGAGCCGCAATATATTGCCTTTCGCAAGCAGCGTCATATGAATTGGACCGTATGGCGCGTAACTCGGACGATGAGCCGGATTCGCTGGTGGAGAGAGAAAGATCACAGTAATTCGTTAAAAACCGTGAAAATGAATGAAAATAGATGAAAAGGGTTGGGGACGGTTCCCAGCCCTTTTTCACGTAAAAAACCGCTTACAACACGGGTTTCCTCCCGTAATCTCCTGTGGGACACGATATCTTCTTCTGATACAATAAGGGTGGTCTTAGGAACGGTGTTCATCCAAGTCAATACATCAGAAGGTGGTTCCTTATGCTTGGTTTTGCAATCTTGCTTAGTTTTAACATTTTGGGGGTATGGCTGCACAATTTGCTGCATCTGCCGTTACCGGGCAACGTACTCGGTCTCGTCTTATTTCTTATCGTGCTCGGCATGAAATGGATAAAGTTAGAGTGGGTTGAGCATTCGGCTCAATTTTTGCTTGATCATATGCTATTGTTCTTCATCCCTTACGTGGTTGGGATTGTTGCTTTCATGCCTGTTCTGGAAGCGCATTGGGTCAGCATTTCTGCCGGAATCGTAGGGAGCACGCTCATCGTGCTGTGGGTTACCGGATTTGTAGCGTCTAAGCTGCAGAAGTTCACAGTCGAAGATCAAGCCCCGAAGAGAAAGGAGGATGCAGCATGAATATGCTAGCTTGGACACAGCAGCCGCTATTCGGTATTGCGGCTACGATTGTCGTATATGCTGTGTCACGGATATTGCACGTCCGCTTCAAATGGATGCATCCCATCCTGTTTTGCTCCATCGTGTTGATCGGATTTTTGACAATCGCCAACGTTCCATTGGATCATTACAAGGTAGGGGCGGACATATTGTCGCTCGTGCTCGGTCCTGCGACTATCGCATTGGGCGTGCCGATTTATAAATATCGTCATCTAATAAAGAAGCAGTTCAAAGCAATCTGCTTGTCCATTACGTGCGGTTCTCTCGTCGGCATCGTCAGCGTCGCGGCGATTATGCTAAGCCTGGACGGGGCGCGTGAGGTCGTGCTCAGCATGCTGCCGAAGTCGGTCAGCTCGCCTATCGCCGTCGAAATATCGAAGTCGCTCGGGGCCATGCCAGAATTGTCTGCTGTCTTTACCGTATTCACCGGGGTCGTCGGGAGTTTGTTAGGAACCGCATTTTTGCGGATGACGGGGATTCGCGATGAGGTGTCGCTCGGCATTGCGCTGGGAACGGCGGCGCACGGCTTCGGCACGGCGAAGAGCTTGGCTGATTCCGAGAAGCAGGGGACATTCAGCGGCTTGGCAATGGGTCTCGCAGGACTGATTACGTCCATATTGTTTACGCCCATTTATATGTTTTTCATGTAGTGAAGGCAGGGAATCCTGTCTTTTTTGCATTGGAAAAAAAACGAAACTTATTGCGCTTTACATACGTTTTACTCTATGAAAGGGGTTGAAACCGTGAAATCAACGTTATGGGCATGGGGAATTCTGTTAGGCTTGAGTCTGCCTTCTATAGCCGGTGCGGCAGGGGCATATACTGCTGAGGAAGCCTATAAAGATCCTCGTAGCGGAGCAATCTATTATAATCTTACACGCGATGGGAACGACAAATATGACAGGCGTGTCGTTGTCCGCACATCTGATGGCGAATGGAAGAAATGGGACGAAAAAATCCGGTCGATGCAAAACGATCCGGATTCGAAACAATTGCGCTTGGACACGACCTATCTTGACAGCTATGACATGGCGATGCAGTATTCGTATGATCCATTGGACCGGGAGGTCGTAAAGGGCAGAGTGTTCGAACCGTCTCCGAACGGTAAATGGGGATTGAATGAACGCGCATATTATACGAAAGATGAACAAGGCATCAGCCACAAAAATTATGGCTATCTCCTGAAAAACAATCAGACTGGCGAGACGAAAGAATGGCTGCGGACGTCATTTATGACTGGCGCAACTTGGGTATATGACAATCGAATCGTGTACAGTTACATGAATGACAAGGCTAAACAGGAAGAAATTATCATATACAATCCGGAAACGGATAAAGCGGAGCGGATTGCATTAGGGAACTTTCGCGGAATCAATCCGACTGAGGGCTATATTATTTATACGCTGAATAAACCGGATCGTCCGCTTTATTTGTATAATATGAAGGCGAAGAAGTCGCAGCGGCTCAAGAGCTGGGAAGAGGCAGAAACATTCTTGCCTAAGGATGAACAGCGGAGGGACGCAACGTCCGATTTGCCGCAGGATTTTGACTTGGATGCCATTCCGGAAGAATCTATTCCTGTCAAGCTGCGCACGGATTATGTCATTCAACTGGACGATCGGGAAGTACGGTTGCCGCTGGTGTTCTCTGTGCAAGGACAGCAGCTCATACCCGTCAAGCAGCTGGTGGATGAGCTGGGCTGGAAGTTGACGAAGCTGCAGTCGAAGGAGCTGGAGTTCCGCTATACGCTTGCCAACGAGAGCAGCAGCATCGAGATGAACCCAAGCAACACGCGGCTTGATGGCGGCACGCTCTACATGACGGCTGAGCAAATCAAGCAGCTTGGCTACAAAGAGGTAAGCATTGTCCATCAGCCCGAATGATGAATACAGATAACAAAAAGTTGGAAAGCACTCCGCTATGAGGAGTGCTTTTTGATATTTTTATAACAAGCAACCATACATCCGGGACTAGAGTCATGGTACAATAGATTGGAAAATGCTGCCGAACGGTGGCGACATAGATAACTTTTTGGAGGGGTAAACTTGAAGAAGAGACAGAGCATTTGGAAGTGGATGCTTGTCGCGGCACTGCTGCTGTCCTGTATCGGCAATGCCGGACAGGCTGCCGCTGACGCTGACGGAGCAGCGGGAAGCACGATTACCATGCACCAGTTCAGTGTGCTGGAGTGGAACGGGAAACGGACGTACGTCGGTAGAGATTTATACGTGCTTGAAGACAACGTGATGTATTTGTCTCCCAAGACATTCAGTGAAGTGTTCAGGATGAAATATAACTATGACAAAGGCAAAAAACTGTTGACTTTGACAGACGACCAGCATGCCTATGAACTAACGGTCGGTTCGAAGCAAGCGAAAGCAGATGGAGAAGCAATGACGATGAAGCATGCGCTTGAATCGATTGATGGCAAAATTGCTGTTCCGCTAAGCTTTGGCGCCTCCATCCGTCAGGCGCAATTGAAGTCTGTAGACTATTTCGAAGGCATGTATACCGACCCTATTGCTGCCGAAGATTCATTGCGCGCAGCGTATGAGAAGGTGAGCGGTCCGTACGACAAAGCATATTCCGCCTATGAGAAAGCCTACAATGCCTACGAAAGCGCCGTCAATCAAAATCTGTACTATGTCCAAGGCGATATTGCAGGCTTCGATCCGATCCATATGATGGGTACGAGTGAAGCGCAGAGCAGCCACGTGATGGCAGAATTGTTCAACCAGACAAACATTGTCGTACATAATCCGGACAAATCCAAAATCTCGAACAACCGTTATTCCGGCTATCATTATTTTGTGAAGACAGGGACTGGTCACAATTTTTTGGGCGAGCCCGTAAGCATTTATTATTTCGGCGCGCCGAGCGCCTCCATTCAGAAGAACATCAACGCGAAGAAGAGCGCGCTTGCAAAAGCGGAAGCGGCGCTGCGCACACAGAACAAGCCGCACGACACGGCCGTCAACAATTGGGTGCAGGCCGTGAAGAGCCACTACAAGAAGAAGGGCGCAAGCAATCCGAAAGTACTCGGACAGATGGCTACGCACTTGTATGTTCTCTATTTGGATACCGGTGCTTATAAATTCGATGACGAAGCTAAAGCGATTGCCAAATCTCTTGAAAAATCCAGCCAACATACATACTGGCTCGTCCGTGCCGTCTTCGATCAAGGCGACTTCCGCGAGCGGTTCGAATATTTCTATAAGCAGAACAAAGGCGAAGCAATGAGCCTTATCTATAAGCCAGAGCAGTTCAAAGCTGGCGCTGAAGTGTTGTACAACATGAAGATGTATGACGATGCACTCGCAATGGCCAATGAGGCGAAGCAGGGCGGGCAGAAGGTAGATAAGCTGCTCGAGAAGCTGAAGGCTCAGCTGGTCAAAGCCGGGGAGGAGAAGGCGAAGCAGGATGCGGATGCAGCCTTGGCGGCTAAGGTTGCGGCTGAAATGCCCGCATATACAGCATGGGAGAGCGAGTACAAGGCGCTGCTGGCCCAATTCAAGACAGACTATACGAAGAAGTATGGCAACCTTGAAGCGTTGCAGAGCTTGACCTTCGAGCAGTCCGATGCGCAGGCGCAAGAGATTAAGACGAAGTACAGCGAGCCGTTGGCGAAGCTGAAAAAGGATATGGGCACCTTCCAATATGTCGATATCCAAGCTGCCAAAGACAGCATCAGCAGCTTCGAACAGACGATCGGTTACGTCTCCTCGGGCGCGCCAGAGGTGAATTTGAGTTTATCCAAGCAAACGCTCCACAATGCGCTGATCAATATGGGATTGACCAGCGCCATGTAGCAGGCGCGGGCTGCGGCAGGGGAAACCCTGACCGCAGTCTTTTTTTGACCGAGCGCGGTAACGAACATAGGAAAGCTGCCCTCGTTAGAGCATGTTCCAGATCCCAATCCACCATTTGGTGTCCAATAATTCTGCAATGATGTCGTCTGAGAATCGTTTCTTCATTACCTTGACAGGGTTTCCACCGACAATAGTGTAAGGTTGAACATCTTTCACTACGACCGACTTGGCTGTGATTATCGCGCCATCCCCGATCGTTATACCCGGCATGATGGTTACATCCATCCCGATCCGGACATCGTTTCCAATCACCGTATCTCCTTTGAACGGCAATTCCTCAATCGCAGGCGTGAACTTTTCCCACCCATGGCCAAAGATATTGAACGGGTAGGTGGAGGAACCGTCCATTTTGTGATTGGCTCCATTCATAATGAAGGTGACTCCCGGAGCAATAGAACAAAATTTCCCGACCATAAGCTTGTCGCCGAAAATTTCATAATGGCATAATACTTGCTCTTCAAAAGACTCTCCGTTCCTAGAGTCATAATACGAATAGTCCCCAACGATGATATTGGGCTTTGTTATCGTATTTTAATAGACTGAACGACTTGATACCCCTCGATCGGGTATTTTTCATTTGGATTCGGTCCTGTCATGATCGCTCACTCCTTTAAAATAATCAAGTATGCACGTCAACGTCATCGATGCGTGGACAACAAAAAAACCTCCTGATCCACATTCTGGACAGGAGGCAATCATAACAAACGAAAGGAAACAGCACCCCCTATTTGGGGTACATAACCCGCAACGATGCATATATGAAAAAGCCTGCACGGACAGCATTTATGACTGTCAAGTAAGCTTTCTCAAGTAACCAGAGGTTAAGAGGTCGGTGGTTACTATAGTATTTACACAAGTGGATGGTGTAACTCATTAAAAGCGTTCTATTTGGTCGGGTTACGTTGGATAGCATCCAGCAGAAAGTCTACTGTGGCGTTCTAATTGGCAGTGCCGTTGGAAAACATCCAATCAAATAAGCGTATTTCTGCTCCATGGCCGCTTTTTGCGGGATTCTGCTGGATCTTTTCCAGCGGAATGCGTTAATTTCGCTTTCATGCAAGGATTCTACTGTATAAAATCCAACGGAAGGCGCATCAGGCGGCATCGATACAGTCCGAAAGGAAATTCATATCTTGCCGAATGCTCTCGATAGAGGCAGATTGAGAAGGGCAGGTATGTTCTCATCAAAACTTGTATGGACCAACCCGATATTGTAGTCATTTTTTCTGAAAGCCAACTTCACGTAAATACAAAATATGAAAATATCCACATAGGGCAAGAATGCCTTTGGCTTACATTAATGATTTGAGGCCGTAAAGCATTCGAGCACGAACACAGTTTAGTGGTTCATTTATAGGTGTTTCCAGGAAATATTCCAACTGCCATTTCTGAGTTTTTTGAGCTTGGTTGCTTGTAGTCTTGTCCCAAGGTGGGTAAACGCGTATTGCCCGTTTACCACCTTTACCTTTATTTGATACTATATTATGGTATAATAGAACATGCTTTGGAAATACAAATTGGCCAAAGTTATTACCTTTGCGGGTACTAATTACGAAGAAATCGACTGGATCTGATACACCATACGGTTGGATCGATCCATCCCCAATCCTCTGCCATAGTGTCACAAATTGCCCGACCTTTGTAGGAGTGATTTTAGCGACACGAAATCTAATGGAGAGAGAATCTAAATTAAATAAATAGGCCCCATATTCAGCGTTTTGTGCTTCTAAGAGTGGTTGAGAGCAATCAAACCCGCACACGTTATAGACAAGATCCTTGGTGGCAAGAAGGTCACTATGAATTGTGACAAGGTAAGTCCCAGAATTTTGACCGCTGGAGCCTTCTTCTGAAAGGTCTCGATTTATCTCATCCATCTGTTCAAAACCTCCATTTTAGTTATTCAGCTTACTATTCATTATTCAACTGACAAAAATATTTTTATACTACCATCTTTAGAATGAAATTCTAAATCAGTTTTATATGCTCTTTTTATATTACTTTTCCAGATATCTACCCAAGCGTTAAACAGTAACTGCTGCATTCATTTATAATTCCTCCTGCTAGTTAATATAGAAAGTGTAGCATTCAAACTATGACAACAGTCTGTCAGCTTTATAAATAAATTAATTTCATTCATATATTCATTTTCAAGCCATAGTACTCATTTCCCCTCATCTATTTTTTTATCTTCACTTTTGTTTCTTCTTCTATAGTTTCTCGGTGTAATGAATGCGATTAGTGTATGGAATACCGTCTATCTCCAGCAAGCAACAGAAAACCGTAAAAAGCTAGGTAAGCTTCAGAAAGAACTTCTAAATCATATATCGCCAATCCGATCGTCGGTAAAATGAAATGATGTTACATTAAAAAGTCGTTACACCTTTGGCTGAACGTTTCTACAACTTTAGGAGGAAACAATAACGCTATCGTATGTGAAATAAATCACATACGATAGCACAAATTCATGATATAGTTAAGCCATAAAGAAGAGGGAGTGAAAATAATGAGAACATTCAAAACGTTTGATACCAATACAGATACAGTAACCCGCAACTACCTCCAACTTTGCTATATGTGTGATGATAAGCATCAATGCACAACCGAAGAAACGTGCCGTCAATGCTGGGCAGACCAAGGCCTTGCTCCAGAACAGCGCACAGAAGAAACTCGTGATTTGCTGAACGCTTACTACGCGTAAGAAAAACTATATTTAGCTTACAAAACATTGTGAAAATAATAACATATCATGGTTCCTTTTACTTCCTGATGATAACAAATAAAACCTCCGGTTGCTGCCGGAGGTTTTGTCGTATGCAGCGATATATAGAAAATAGCAAGAATGGTTTATCATGATGTGGATGTATCTGTTAATATTACTATGCTATTAATAAAGAAAATCAGATTGCTTAGAGCAGGAAACTTGGAGGCTATAAGAGCTTCGTCTATGAGTTCGAGCGTGAGGGTCAAAGGTATATATTGAAATTGACACATGAAATGCGCAGAAGCGTTCCCTACATGATGGGCGAAGTTGAATGGATTGAATTTCTGGAAAATAGAGGGCTGCGTATATCTAAAGCAATTCCATCCGTATATGGCAAGCTAATCGAAACTATATCATATAGCGGAACAAGTTCTGGTCCAACATATCCAACTGATCTCGATTCAACATTCCGATGTCGGTGCTTTGGTGAAATACGACCAACGTAAGAGCATGCCGAAGTCTGACCAGATCCGGGATCATCGCGAACCACGCTGATTTATTGCACGGGATAACGGATCTGGATTTTGCTTTTCTTGAATCTGAATTGCGCACGCAGCACGCTGCAGCAGGCTGTCTTTAAGCGCAGTTGCTTGATAAACGTAATGAAAGCTGACGCTGGAATCATACAGGCGTCAGCTTTCTATTTGGAGGTTACACGCTGTTGTCCTTTACCGCCACAGCGGGCTTCGCCGGAGCAAAACGTCTGCCCGACAAGCTGGTCGCAATCATGCCGATGATGACGATAATCATGCCGACCATCGACCATCCTTGCGGGAACGTACCGCTCAGTAGGAGAACTTCACCCAAGACCGTAAATATCATGGTTCCGGATTGGGTGGATTCGACTGCGGCCAACAGCACCGTGTTATGCTTCGCCATATCAGTGGCCAGGAAGAATAGCAAGCTGGCGATGACACCGGAGCAAATCGCGAGCAGCAGCGCCTGAACCATTTGCGAACCTGTCGGCCAACCGACGGTGGCTGTGCCGTAAGCGCCGAGCAGCAACGCAATTGGCAGGCTGCTGAGCGCCATGCCCAGCGTGCGCTGGAAGGTGTCCAACTTGCCGTGACACAGTTCCATCATTTTGCGGTTGCCGAGCGGATACAGAAATGCGGCGATGAGCACCGGAATAAATCCGGATAGCAGCTCAGCCGTCGTTATTTGTCCCGCTTCCGTCACTTGCATCAGGATGACACCGATTAATATAATGACAGATATCCGCAAGCTTTTGTAGGGGATAGCTTGACGCACTTTCTGTGGACCTTCCTCCGAAGGAACGGTGACGAAGAACAGCGGAGACAGCAAGGCTCCTGCCAGTATCGTAATCTGCCACGTTCCGGAAGTGAGCCAGGATGGAGCGTAGACGGCCGCGAAGCTTAACAACGAATAAAAGCCGACCCCGCCAAGGGTGCCCCATAGCAGCCATTGAAACGGATGCTTGCGCATTTCGCGGAACAAGCCTGGCAAATTGCCGCGGAAGGCGACAATAGCAATGAGAAAGGGAAGCGCGAGCAGGAAGCGGAGCGATGCGGTCCAAGCCCAGCTCGTTCCTGACAGGTTCATGGCGCGGTTGATAATGAAGGTCGCCGAGAAGAACAGCGACGATAATATGCCAACAAGTATGGCTCTCACAACATTCACCTCGTTGATAATCATTTTCAATTGTGTACAGTTAAGTATGATATACTATAATTTATAAAAAGTAAATTAAAATATATTTAGTTGTTTACTCGTAAAGGGTGGGATGCGCTCATGAAGCCTGTTCAAGAAGATGAAACGAAGATGCTGATGCAGTCGGTCGGCTGCAATTTGCGCAAGCTGAGGAAAGACCGGAAGCTCAGCCTGGAAGAACTCGCGTCGCTAACCGGCGTGAGTAAATTGACGCTTGGGAACATCGAGCGCGGGGAAACGAATCCGACCATCGGAATGATGTGGAAAATTTCGAAGCAGCTGTCAATTCCGTTAATGGCGCTGCTGAAGCCGGAAAATGCCATATCGATATCACGGGCCGGTCAAGGACCGAAATATGACAGCGACAATCCAGGCTGGACGCTGGAGCCCATGTTCAGCGATGTCAGGGAGAAGCTGGAGATGCACCGTGCGTACGTACAGCCGCATACCGTATACATCCCGGAAAGCCATCATGCCGGTACGATGGAAATCCTCACGGTAATGACGGGAACTATCGAATTGACGATCGGGGATAAATCGTATACGCTGAATACGTTCGATTCCATTCAATTCTCGGCTACGGAATCGCACCAGTACAAGAACGTCAGCAATGAAGAGACGGTATTGCATTTGACTATGTGTTACCCTTGAAATATAAAGACTTGAACGGGATAGCAACAAGAGGGGGGAGAAGGATGAATGTGCGGAAGCGTCTTCTGATCGAGGTGTATTATGACGGCTGGTGCCCGTTATGCAAAGGCATTCGCCGGCGTTTGGAGCGCTGGGACTGGCTCGGATGCCTGCGATTCTATTCCATCCGCAATCCGGAAGAAATCCAGCATGTGTCCGTATCTCCTCAAGAACTTGAAGCACGGATGCATGTGCGAACCGTTCATGACGCCCGCATGCAGTCCGGTATCGCAGCGGTTCATAAGCTGTGCACACGCGTACCGCTCCTCATGCCCATCAGCCCGTTCGTCTGGCTCGGCATGAAGTCAGGCATTGGAGACAAGCTGTACGATTGGATTGCCACCCGGCGCAGCATCGTGCCATCTGGAGCTTGCGATGATCAAGGATGTTCGATTCATCAAGACCATTTGGGGTCCCGCCAACATTTTAACGAAAATATACGCTAAGAATTCGGACGTGTCCGGCTTGGCGTTTTTTCTTACTCTAAGCCCCAATAGTCCGGGTGTACGGACCAATGGTTATTCGACTTCCTGCTGTTTAAGCGGACGTTTCTTCCGAAATCGAGCTGCAAATTGAACAGGTGATAAATAACCCAGTGCTCCGTGAATTCGTTTCCGATTGTAAAAAAACTCGATGTACTTGAAGATTTCGTCGTATGCTTGCTGTTTGGTCTTGAATTTCATGATGTAAATGAGTTCTTTTTTTAGAATGCTGTGAAACAACTCGATACAGGCGTTGTCCTAACAGTTACCCTTGCGGCTCATGCTAGCTTTCATTTTATACGCTGCCAATTTGGACCTGTAGTCAGAGGAAGCATACTGCGAGCCACGATCGGAATGACGAAGGAGTTCCTTCTTCGGTTTCTTGGCTCTATAGGCGTCTTCCAGCGCGCCGAGAGTCAACTCCACGGTCATTCGCTCACCAAGCCGCCATCCTACAATTGCGCGTGTGCACAGATCCAAGATGCTGGCTAGGTACAACCGGCCTTCACGACAAGGAATGTAGGTGATATCCGCGACTTAAACCTTATGGGGGCGTTCTGTCCGCAAACGCCTGGTTTAGAATATTAGGTGCAATCGGAAGATCGTGGTTGGAATCGGTTGTGGTTACTTTGAATTTACGGGATATACAAGAACGTAAACTCAGTTCTTTCATGTAGCTGCCAACCGTACGCTCGGTAATCGCGTAGCCTTCCATATGCAACTTATGGGTGATCTTCGGACTGCCATAGCGTTTATAGGAATCCTGAAAGTGAAACGTGATGCGCTTGAGTACTTCGGCTTTGCGAAGCTCTTGCGCACTAGGCACCGCAGACTTCCATTTGTAATAACCGCTCCGAGAAACGCCCAATACGTTGCACATCTTCTCCACCGAAAATTCGGAGCGATGATCTTCGATAAACTGGAACCTTAATTCCTTGGTTTGCTGAAGATGTGCATGGCCTTTTTTAAAAACGCCATTTCCTCTTTCGTGTCGGCGAGTTCGCGATCTTTTTCTTTTAGGTCATGCTCTTTTTCCTTCAAGAGCTGTTTCAGTTCACGAACCTTCGCCGCATTCGCCAGAGGTTCATTTTCAAATGTACGATATTGTGCCTTCCATTGATGGAGTGTCTTCGCTGGAATTTGTAATTCCTCTGCAATTTCCGGCATCGTTTTTGTCTGCTCTTGAATGTATTTCACTGTTTTCTTTTTAATTTCTAAGGGTGTCCACTTTTTATTCTAGATCTAATCCACCCATTCTTTTCTCCAATAAGACCACTTTGGGAGCAAACCAAACATTTTAGCGGGTCGATTTCCCTATAGTTTAGTAATTTAACTGATTCCGGTGAGATTATTGTTCGTTTTTCCCTATAATCTCATGAACAGTAGCATTCAACTATTCAAGCATTCAAGCTTTCAACTTAATGTGGAGAAAAGTCCAAAAGGTATGACTTGCCTATTGGAATTCGTTCAAACGCCTTCGGCGGCAATGGAGGCGTCCAGTTTCTCGTAAGCCACGCTCCCTATCTGACCGCTGTACTGCTATGGATGCGATCTGGACTGCGACCGGGCAGGCCAATAATAACTTAAAGAGATCATTTCTTACATCAATACCGTTGCATGTATTCAACCAATGAGGCAGCATATGTAGACATTCTTCGCTCTTGCACAAACGAAGAATTATTCTTTTTAGGGGAAGAGGAAACGAATGCCTACGATATTGGTTGCTGACGACGATGCGAACATTCGCGAACTCGTCTGTTTATTTTTGCGCAACGACGGATTTGCAACGGCCGAAGCCGCTGACGGCAAGGAAGCACTGGCCATCTATGCCTCCACGCCTGTCGATTTGGTCATCCTTGATATTATGATGCCGGTCATGGACGGCTGGGCGTTATGCAAGGAACTTCGAAGAGCCAATCCGGATCTTCCGTTACTTATGCTGACTGCAAGAAGCGAAACCTGGGAGAAAGTGCAAGGATTCCAGCTCGGGACAGATGACTATTTGACCAAGCCATTCGATCCGCTCGAGTTGACGGCTCGCGTCAAGGCACTGTTGAAACGATAGCGTATGGACTCCACGCAGACCATCCGGTTAGGCAACGTCATTTTGGACCGGCAGACTTATAAGGTCATGAGAGGTGCGGAGTCGCTCACCCTTGCCGCTTAAGGAGTTCGAATTACTGTATAAACTCGCTGGAATACCGGGACAAGTCTATACGCGGGAGCAATTGATCGATCAAGTTTGGGGGATCAATTATGCTGGCGATGATCGAACGATAGACGTGCATATTAAACGTCTGCGCGAACGTTTCGCGGCTACCTCCGATTTTCGTATCGAAACGGTGCGCGGACTTGGTTACCGGCTTGAGGTACAGGAATGATCGGTTCCTTATATACACGCGTAGTCCTGACCTTTCTGGTCTCCGTGATCGGGGGAACGATCGATGATTGCTTTTTTTGCGGCAATTTGGATATTTCAAGATAAATTAAACGAAAACCTGCAAATCACCTTACTTGACTTTGGCCAGGACATCGTCCGCATCTACGAGACATTGCCGTTACGTGAAGCAGAATTGTTTATAAGTAAAATGAAGCAACTCAATTCCTATCACATTCGAATCTATGAAGAAACGGATCAGTTCCAATCCTACGGAGAGCTTACAGGACACCATGCTTTCCCTGTGACTACGGAACAAGTGAAGAAAGTGCTGGATAGAGGAAGGGTTCAAGTCAATGGGATCGATACGATCTTCTTGGGGTTGCCGATAAAAACTGAAATGGGAACCAGAGCAATGTTTACAGAGCCGCTCACTCCCTCTCCAACCTCATTTCTCATCAAGTTTGTTGTAACTTTTTTGATCTATTCGTTGATAGCAGGAAGCTTATTGATTCTAATTGCGGCTATGTTCCTGGTGAAACCGATCAAAAAGCTGACAGTAGCGACCCGGCGTATAGCTGCTGGAGATTTCAACGTCAAGCTTAATATTAAACAAAAGGGTGAGCTAGGTACTTTGGCTCGCAGCTTCGAAGAAATGATGCACGATCTACAGCAGCTTGAGCAGATGCGCAGGGAATTCGTGACAAACGTGTCCCATGAAGTTCAGTCTCCGCTCACTTCCATTTCCGGTTATGCTATAGCGCTCAAGCAAGTAGACCTCCCGGATCACGAACGAAGCCGTTATCTCGATATTATCATCACTGAAGCTGCGCGAATGTCCAAAATGAGTGATAGTCTGCTAAAGCTGAGTTTACTTGAATCGCAGTCACCGCAGATGCGGCTCGTCACGCTCAGTCTGGATGAACAGATCAGACGAGTAATCGTCGCTATTCAACCCCAATGGTCAGCTCGCAACATTCAGTTCGAGCTTGATTTGCAGCCCGTTAAAATCACGGCTGATCATGACCAGTTAAATCAGGTATGGACCAATATCCTCGGCAATAGCATCAAATTTTCCAAGGATGGCGGCAGGATTGACGTCAGCATCAAACAGGATATCAAAAACGTGACGGTCCGTATATCCGATTCGGGCATTGGTATTCTCCCGGAGGACCAAAAGCTTATATTTGATCGCTTCTTTAAAGCCGATCGTTCCCACAGCCGGAAATATGACGGAAGCGGTATGGGACTGGCCATTGTAAAGCAGATCGTATCGCTTCATCAAGGGGACATCCGGGTTGAGAGCGAATACGGACTAGGAACGACCTTCATTGTCATCTTGCCAATCACAACACCAGCAGGGTGATTAGATTCATACCTTCTCAAGGCTACGCCACCATGTGCAAACTTCCTTACATGTGACGGCGCAGCTTTTTTTGCCTGTTCATATTCCGTTCATATTGTCGTCATTAGGGGGACATCTTGGTTGGCTATGCTGTCTTTAGCGCCCCCGTTAAGGTAGCCCAACACATAGATGAAGACAGGAATAGATGCGAGAGTGAAACCAAGAGAGGTAACAAAAATGAGGATGAGCATGAGTACAGTAAGAAAAAGAAATTCTATAGCTGCTGCAACTCTCGTGCTGACGATGCTTGCTCCAATGTCTGCAATGGCCGCACCGGCCCCCCATTATACCAATCCTCTTGCTTATGATGAAACCCGAAAAAACAGCTGTAGAAAAAGCCGCACTGCTGACAGAAACATACGGCATCCCAAGTGTGCAATATGCGCTCATCGATGATGGAGAAATTGTGGTCTCAGGTCAGGCAGGCAAAAACGACCTAAACGACAATATCCCCCTTACTTCAAATACGGTTTACGGGGTGGGTTCAACGAGCAAAGTGGTGCTCGCAGCCGCTGTGATGAAGCTTGTAGATGAAGGTAAAGTGGATTTGGATCTCCCCATTGAGAATTATAATATTATCGGTACCGGCGGCATCTACTCTACAGCTGAAGATCTCGTTAAATTCTCACAGATTTTCACGGAAAAGAACAAGGGCATTCTTTCTAAGGAGTCGATAACAGCCATGGAACAAGAAGAGTATAAAAAAGGCATGTGGCCGGAATATAGCGATGCGTCTTTTGCATACGGATAAGGATGGGATAGTGTGAACCTGTTTCCATTTAACCAATACTGTATCAAGGCACTAACCAAAGGTGGAGATACTATGTCCTGTCATTCATCATTAGTTGTGCTCCCAGAACTGAACATGGCTGCGGCCGTAATTTCTTCTTCAGAGGGTTCAAGCGTAATCGCTGAAATGATGGCGAATGAACTGTTGCTTAGTGCGATTCAGGAAAAAATTGTAATTCAGGAACTGAAGCCGGATAAATCATATATAATACCTGTAAAAGCGGATATGCCGCAGGAATTATCCCTGCATACAGGTGTTTATAGCGGTTCCACTGTGTTAAAGGTAGATATGAGTACTGCGGGAGAACTGTCTGTATTCACAATTGCCGCTCCGAACAGTCCTGCCCAAAAGTATACGTATACGGCTGATTGCTCTTTTGTAAATGAAGAAGGCACCGAAAAGATAAAATTTTTTGTGGAGAAAAATGGCCGTACCTACTTGTGGTCCCGTTCATATATAAGCGTACCAGGGCTTGGACAAACGGCTATCTCGGAGTACAGCGCTGAGAAGCTTGAAACCAATGAATTATCCAAAGAGGTTACTGCCGCATGGAAAAAGCGTGAAAATAAAAAATATTACTTATTAAATGAGAAATATTCGTCTATGTTATACCAATACGGTTTGCCGGCTATACAAAATAAACAGGAAAGGGGTTAAATCATGAAAAAATTACTTGTGTTTATGCTTAAATCCATAGGCGCATTAGTTGCAGCCATAGGACTCTTTATTGCAATTGTTTTTATAGTCAATATAATCAGCAGTAAATCGGAGCAAGGAAAAATAATACCCTACGGGCAGTCTGTACTTGTCGACGGTAAAAATATGAATGTTACGATTCAAGGGAAAGGCGAAGAAACGGTCGTGCTATTACCTGGTTTTGGAACGGCAGCACCCGCTCTGGATTATAAGCCGTTAGTGGATGATCTGTCTCCATTTTACAGAGTCGTCGTAATTGAGCCTTTTGGTTATGGACTAAGTGATGTTACCGAAAAAGAACGAACCCTAGATAACATGGTAAGTGAAATTCACGAATCTTTACAACGTCTTCATATTGACCGCTATATTCTCATGGCCCACTCCATTTCAGGCATTTACGGACTGGATTATGTGAACAAATATGAAAACGAAGTCAGTGCATTTGTCGGGATCGATAGCAGCGTGCCAACGCAAGACGGTACGGATGTTCCATTCCCGGCAGAAACGTATAAACTGCTCAAAAAATCAGGTTTCTCCCGATTGTTAATGAAACTGACCCCTGACCAACTGATTACACCGACCGTTGATGATCCAACAAGAGAACAAATTAGAATTCTTACGCTCAAAAACATGTTTAATCCTAACATCTTAAGTGAAGGCGAACATTTCATTCCTAATTTTAAAGCTGCTGAAAAGTTGACCTTCCCAACGAACCTTCCGGTTATTTTCTTTTTACAAGCGAATGATACCGAAACGGAAGGCTGGACACCACTTCATGAGGAGCAAATAAAAAACTCTGTACATGGAAAAGTGATGACATTTGAAGGTGGGCACTATTTGCATCATACCCGGTCCAAAGAAATCGTGGAAAATTTCAGGGAATTTATGAATGAAATAAAATAAAAGATATCAATGAGCACAGCAAAAAATACACTTCATCCTTGGACTTGGATGAGGTGTATTTTTGTTAATCACAGGAAACTGCGTAAAGACAGCACCAGTAACAAAGCAGCCAGTATGGCAAAAAGAAACAGAAGGCTGCGGTTAGTTTTGGACCCCTGTCAAGATAGTAGACACAAATTTTAATGATTTACCGTAATAAAGCAATACTGCATCGAGGAGCATTATACGGATACTGCCGGTTACACCGATCAAATTTTTGGTTTAACGCATTTGCTCGGCTTTCGCTTTGCGCCGCGCTTACGCGACCTGGCTGACTCCAAGCTGTACGCTATTGGGAAGCCTTCCGATTTCCCCAAGTTGGAGAAGCTGCTGCGTGGACAGATTAACACAAGGATCATTCAGGAGAACTACGACGATGTTCTCCGATTGGCTTACTCCATCCGGGAAGGAACCGATTCAGCATCACTCATTATGGGGAAAATCGGCTCCTATGCAAGACAAAACAGTTTGGCTACCGCGTTGCGGGAAATGGGGCGAATCGTAAAAACGATCTTCATCCTGGATTACCTTTCAAGCGAGGCGCTGCGGCGAAAAATCCATCGGGGGTTGAACAAGGGGGAAGCTATAAACGCGCTTGCCAGAGCGATCTTTTTCGGCAAACATGGTGAGCTGCGGGAACGTGCACTACAAGATCAGCTCCAACGGGCCAGTGCATTGAACATCATCATTAATACTATCAGCGTTTGGAATATCGTCTATCTCCAGCAAGCAACAGAACACCGCAAAAAGCAAGGAAAGATTCAGGAAGAATTACTAAACCACATTTCTCCCCTTGGATGGGAGCAGATCAATTTCTTAGGCGAATACAAATTCAATTTCAGGCAGAATACATCTATTAATTCATTACGACCGCTTAAACAGCAGGAAGTCGAATAACCATTGGTCCGGACACCCGGACTATTGGGGCTTAGAGTAAGAAAAAACGCCAAGCCGGACGCGTCCGAAATCTTAGCGTATATTTTCGTTAAACTGTTGGCGCGACCCCCATTTGGATAAAAAGAACTGATTCTAACCGTCAAATCCTGATGATCTAAGGTGTCATTGCGTAGGGAAGCACAAGAAAAATAGGTATTTTGCTCGATTGGTTCCTTTCTTCTCTACAAGGTAAGATGATAGAAAGCGGTTGATAGAAGGGATGCATGATGACAAAACGAGGATATGCAGCTACATCCAAACGAAATGTCAGGCGGACTGCCAAGCGGGGCGTCAGCGGCTGGTTCATCTTTTTCCTCATTGCCGACCTGTTGGTCTTTGGCGGCTTCGGATTGATGTACAGCGAATCCAAAGGCTGGGAGAATGCGCTGGAGCAAGCGCAAGAGGTGCAGGCGCTTGGACCCGATACGAGCGGCATCGTAGCGGTGACGGGTCCGCTGCAGTCCGTCTTGCCGGCGCGTGATGAGCATTTGGCCGATGATTATGCGCTCTTGGTGAAGCAGGAACGCGAATGGTCCTGCAATTCCAGAAAATGCGCCTATATGATCCGATACATATCTACGGTTGGAAGTACGGAAGGATTGACGATAAACGGAATTCCGTTAATGTCATCCGTGTATCGTCTGACGGACCAGCCAATAATACTCGAGGAAGAGGTCTTGAGCCAGAGCGGACAGACCGTGAAAGATAGACAGGTTCTCATTTTGGAGCCAAAGGGGAAGGCCTTGTCTTACGAAGGCGTAGCTTGGGGTCAGCAGGTTACCGTCGTCGGTGAGGCGAAGGAAGGGAAGCTGGTGCCGATGCAGTTCCCGAACGGCTCGGATGCGGTCACCTTTGCCGGAATGACCCCGCATCACCCAAGCGAGGAAGTTGAAATGCCGAAAGCAGGATATGTCGTCGGCGATTCACTGGAGGCTGTGCGCCAACATGAAGCAGGGATGCAGCATACATTGGCCTGGGTGGCCTTGTTCGCGGCCGTCTTGTTCGTGCCAGCGACCTTGTTCACGGCCCCGTGGCCTGATCGTTCCCGCAGACGCAGGGGGTAACGGACGTCACGCGCGGAGCGCTTGTAGAAATTATTCCTGTCTTTTCCTGCGTGAGTATGCTATAATCCGATCAACTTGAATGGAAGGGAGTGAGAATGAACGATGATGAAGTTAATGATTTGCAATGCTGACTTATCGTTTCGTTGCCCCTCACTTTCCTGTACGGATGCGTAACCTGCACCAATAATGGGTGTATTGAGCCATGGCGATGAGAGCCATGGCTTTTTTGCGCTTTTTTATGGATATAGCTGTCATGGTTGGGGGAGCGGACGCAATAATCATTAACTTCGCGTTTGGTAAAGCAAGACGATAAATCAAACCATCGAAGCGGAAATGGACGTGCTGTTATATTTACGAGAGCAGTCTATCCGTGCAGGTCAACCGGTGAAATCCCGGAATGGCCGTTACGTGGAAGAAGTGCCGACACAGTGGGGAACGTTCCATGCGACGGTGTTCGAAGCGGTAGAAGGGAACCAATTCGATGATGAGCAGCTTACGGAGGAGCAATTCGTTGCGTGGGGCCGGGGGCTTGGCCGTCTGCACCACATCTTCAAGCAAATGCGAGATACGTATGGGCTGATACATTATGATTTCGATTTGGATAACCAGCATTGGGTTGTGGATGATGTGGGCGTATTTGATTTCGACGAATGTGCCCGTTACTGGTATGCGGCCGATATTGCATTTACCCTAAAGGATTTGTGGCTGGAAGGTACTGAGGGCGCGCATCCAGGAATTCAGCAGTTTGTGCGCGGATATGCGCTAAAAACATCTGTTGATCCACTGCTGCCGGAGCAAATTCCGTGGTTTATCCGCATGTATGAACTTATTCTCTGATTGATGTGATGGATGACATCCGTAGTAAAATTCAACAGCGTTAAACTTACAGAGGCAAATCAAAAGGCTAAGCTATAAAATCGCATTACATTCATGATAATATGGTGTTTTGCCTAGTCGGCACAGGAGACCGGACTGTATAGCGGACGCGTCGGTGCGGTAAATTATAGGCGGCTGCTCAGGATTCACGATTTGAATGATGGCGGAGGTTGATTGCATGAAAGCGAAAATCGTGCCTTACTTAATGTTCAACGGTCAGGCGGAAGAAGCGATGAAAAACTACATTTCCCTGTTCGGAGGCGGTGAGATTGTTACCGTTTCCCGATATGGGGAGGCGAAGAGCAATCTGGAATGGACCATTTCTGATGCCGACGCTGATAAGCTGATTCATGCCGAATTCACGTTAGCCGGACAAACGCTGTATTGCGCAGACAGCTTAGGTGGTCCGTCCGATAAAGCAGATGGGCACAAGGTGGCGTTAACCGTGTCGTGTGAGTCCGAAGAGGAAATCAATCGCTTGTACGAGCAGTTGTCACTGGGCGGCCAAGTGTTCATGCCGTTGCAGTACACATTTTGGAAATCGAAATTCGCAGTGCTTAAAGATCAGTATGGCATCCGCTGGCAGTTGGATTTCCCGAATCGATAATACAAGAGCACGGAGGAAGATATGTAGAAGGCGAAGCGGATGCTTCGCCTTTCCTGTCAACCGCGTCGCACCGACTCATACCCTTGCCCGCTGCGACTGCGGGCAGGGTGCCTCGGCCTTGAAGGGAAGGAATACGAAAGAGACGAGCGGCGGGAAATCACGAGCTACCAATAGCGGGAGCCGTCCCAACGATAATGGCGGAGCAACTCTTCATCGACCTCAAGCCCGATTCCGATCCCTGACGGAATGCGGACCATGCCTTGCTCGGCCTGAAGCGGCACGAGAGCATTGAACGGATTATCCATTACATCCCATTCGACAGGCTCGATGGAATCTTGCTCTATCTTGCTCCACGGCTTCAGGCAAGCTTGCGCATATAAGGCATAACAGCGTGCAAGCGCCCCGTCATAAGTGTGCGGCGAGACGCGCACTCCGGCGAATCGCGCCAGCTGCAGGATCCCGCGATATTCATCCAGATCGCCGACATGAACCGGATCTGGCTGAATAATATCGAAGGCTTGCTGCTGCACGGCGTTCATGAATATTCTCGCCTCCGCCACATTCTCGCCTCCACTTATCGGAAGGCCCAGCTTTTGCCTGCAATAGAGATATTGTTCCCACTGATGCATCGGCAGAGGCTCCTCAAACCACATCCAATTGTCCCACTGTCCGATGAGTGGCTGCCAAGCGCATGCCGCTGCCGCGTCGTAGCTCTGATTGGCATCGATCGCGAGTGCGATATGTCTGCCGAAGCGGGATTGAAGGGAATGAATATGCCGCATGTCATCGGCGAGCGGCTTCCCGCCCACCTTCACTTTCATATGCGTAAAGCCTTGAGCGAGCGCTTCTTCAATCCGCCGGAGCGAAACTTTCTCCCACGTGTCATCTTCCGTATACGTTTGAAATGAGGCATACACAGGAACTTGTTCGCGCAACGGTCCGCCCCATAACCCGCATATCGATTGTCCCGTTCTGCGGGCGGCGATGTCCGTAAGCGCCATGCTGACAGCTGAAGCCGGGCGGATATGCCAACTGCCGATCGTCTGAACGATTTTTGACCGCAATCGGGCGTCTTGGCCGAGAAGATAGGGAATAATCTGCTCCCGGAAGGCGCACTCCAAGGCAGGCAGCCACCCCGAGCACTCTCCCCATCCGGTTATACCGGATTCTGTCATCAAGCGGACAAGATAGGTGGAGCGGTATGCTTTCGGCCCGTTGGCGTCACCGTATGGCTTCGGATTCCGGTACAGCAGCGGGAACGTGTCTATATGTGTAATTCGCAGTGGGATCACCTCTACATTTCATGCAATTGTTTTGCTGCATCTTTCTGATTAACGAACCTTTATCTAGTATGCAAAGCCGTGGCTGTTACTATGAACCGGTTTATCATATATGCACAGACCGGAGATCCGTTTTTTTCATCGTGACGGATACGGGTAGAAGAGAAAGGAAATATTAGGTGTAACGATGATATGAAAAGAGGGAAACAGCATGGAGTGGGCGTCTTGGTCGCTGGACCGTGTCCTTATCTTGTTCGTCAGCCTTGCTTTTTTGATGATTGGCATTCAAGTGACGTTATATCACTACCGGCAAAATTTCCACCATGCGGCCATGTGGGTGCCGGTAATCGCAACACCCGTTTTTTTCGTTGCAGGCCTCTTGCTTTCGTTCAACAACGCGAGTTGGATAAGGGGGTTGTTCCAAGTGCTCATGTGGATAGGGGCAGTTGCCGGTCTAGCCGGATTCTACTTTCATGTGAGCGGCGTGGGCAAGCGTGTCGGAGGATGGGCGTTCCGGAATTTTCTCATCGGGCCTCCCGTTGTGCTGCCGCTGATGATAACGGCAATGAGCGCCTTGGGCTTGGTAGCCTTGTATTGGACCGTCTAAGGATAATCATGGTGAAGACAGGGGGTTAAAGCTATGGCTAAAATGAGTCATTATCCTTCGTTCGATGTGATGAAGGAACGGGACGAATGGGATTCACATACGCAGGACATCGTAACCGAGCGGTTGCGCAAAGATACAACTTGTCAGTCGTTGCAAGAATTAGAGCTCGCGACACTTGGCGCAGTCTGCAGGTTGCTCGTCGACGATGATCGAGATAATGTCATTTTATACATATTGGTGCACTTTGATCAGATTATAACGAGTAAAACAGGGGAGGGACAGCGCAAAACCGGAGTGCCGGAAGAAAAGACACTCATACGGGAAGGTCTTCAACTATTGGATAATAAGGCCCGGAACGAACATGGGGCACCGTTCGACCAATTGGAGGGGGCAGAGCAATCTGAGATTTTGGAGCGGTTAAGCCAGGGCAAGCTTCAGATCTCACTGGAATGGACTGCTCTTAAGCAGAAAGGGCTGTTCAAGAAGCTGCTTGGCACGGCAATCGATGCGTACTGCTCTCATCCGGACATATGGTCCGAGATTGGGTACGCGGGCCCGGCATATCCGCGAGGATATGTCCGGGGCGATATCGGTCAGCTCGACCCATGGGAGGCGAAGACGGAGGCATGATGACACGGAAGTATGCCAATGAAGAGGCCGATGTCGTCATCGTCGGCGCCGGAGCGGCTGGCGGCGTGTTGGCCAAGGAATTGAGCGAAGCGGGCCTGCGCGTCGTCGTGCTGGAGGCGGGGCCTTTCCGCGATCCGCAGTCCGACTTCGCAAGTGACGAGCTCACCATGAAGAACTTAGGCTGGCAGGACACACGCATCGTGGACGGGAACAATCCGCTGAAGATGGGACACAACAACTCAGGCCGGGGCGTAGGCGGTGGAACGGTCCATTTTACGGCCGTCTTCCTGCGGTTTCACGAATCGGATTTTCGTGTGAAATCGGTAGACGGCGTGGGCGAGAACTGGCCGATAACGTATCAGGATCTAGAGCCATATTATTTGCGCAACGAACAGGAAATTGCTGTATCCGGGCCAAAGCATTTCCCGTGGGGCAGCTATCACGGCCCGTACCCGTATCCGGAGCGCGAGCCGCTCAGTCCGAACGCTTATACATTTATGCAGGGATGTGAGAAGCTGGGCATCCGCTCTTCCGTGCCGCCGCTTGCCATTCTGTCCGCGCCGTTCGAAGGCCGTCCGCCATGCATCAACCGCGGCTTTTGCAATCAAGGATGCATGCCGAACTCGAAGTTCAGTACGTTAATTGTTCATATTCCAAAAGCGATGCAGGCTGGCGCGGAAGTGTTGGCGGATTGCATGGTGACCCAGGTGCTCATGAAGTCAGACGGCAAGGCTTCCGGAGTGGAGTTCATGCACGAAGGGAAGAAGTATAAACAGCGGGCTAAGGTCGTCATCTTGTCCGCATACGCAGTTGAGACGCCGCGCCTGCTGCTCCATTCAGCGAATTCGCAATTCCCGGACGGGCTGGCTAACAGCAGCGGATGGGTAGGCAAGGCCATCATGCCGCATTCTAGTCATGACGTGTACGCCAAATTCGATCGTGACATTCGGCTATATAAAGGCACTCCCGTGCTCGCGACGACCCAGGATTTCTACGAGACCAATCGGGAGCGTGGATTCGTGCGAGGCTATTCGCTGCATGCGCACGGGGCCCGTCCCGTCAGCTTCGGACAAGCGATCAGCCAATCGCAGTCAGGTCCGCTCTGGGGCAAAAGGCTGCGGGAGGAAATGCTCGATTACAACTATTACGCCCGTGCAACCATGGTCGGCGAGGTGCTTCCGAATCCGGACAACCGGGTCTCGCTGGCCGAGGAGAAGGACGAGTATGGGCTGCCCCGGGCGAAAGTAACGTTCAGCTACGGTGAGAATGATCGCAAGCTCATCGATCATGCGGTGGTAACGATGAGCTCCATCTTGGAGGCGGCGGGTGGTCATGTCCGGTTTGTTGTCCCTGATACGGCGCATTTGATGGGCGGTTGCCGCATGGGCAACGATGCCCGTTCATCGGTCGTCAACTCTTATGGACAGAGTCACGACATTCCGAACCTGTTCGTATGCGATGCGAGCATCTTCGTCACGTCTGGTGGAGCGAATCCGACGAACACGGTCATGGCATTGGCACTTCGGACCGCAGATTATATCAAGGAACAGGCCAGACGCAGAGAACTGTAAACGCACGAGCGGGAAATAGGCATCACATGATGAATTGGCATGGGAAATATAGTTGACACAGTTTGGGAGAGAACATAAAATAAAATGGATTCAATCATATACATGCAAACTGAAAGGAGACGGGAACTCATGTTGAAGGGCAATGCGAACGTTCCATATAACATGTTCATATATTCCGTCCCGAATGGCGCGCGAGAAGCGGAAAGCGTATATGTATCCCGCCAGATACGCTTGCATGTTTCATGTTTGTTACCGTAATGAACGGCCGCAGGCGACGGATTCCTGCGGTTTTCTTGACTTGAATCGGCGTGTTGTGCCTTGAAGTAATAGCCGCAGGGATGTTCCTGCGGCTATTTGTGCGCCCGTGGACGACGGGTAAAGGAGAGAGAAGAAGGATGAAAAACACCAAGTTGATTATTGTTGAAGGTGTAGCAGGTTCGGGCAAGACGACGACAGCGCAGCACATCTATGACAAGCTTCGGGAGCGGGGGGTTGTGGCTGAGCTGTATTTGGAAGGCAACACGGATCATCCAGCGGATTACGAATATACCGCTTGTCTAACGGAAGAACAGTTCAAGGAGCTGATGCGCCTATTTCCGCATGAGCGGGATACGGTATTGGCCTGTACAGTACATGAGGATGAGGATTACTTGTTCTGCTATGGCCGAATGCATGCAATGGCTGGAGGGGAGCGGTCCGCTCCGTCCAAGCAGGCTGAAATGAATGCGATCATCCAGCAAGTGCGTCCGTATGATATTTACGACGGTCTGCCGATGGAGAAGTATTGCGAGCTGCTGCTGTCACGTTGGGAACGATTCGGAGCGCGCGCTGCCGCAGAGGAGAAGGTGTATATTTTCGAATGCTGCTTCCTGCAAAATACACTGTCGCCATGCTCGTGCGGCACCATGCAGCCCGCCGGAACATCCTGTCGTTCATACTGGATCTGGCCGAGCGGGTGCGGAAGCTCGAGCCTGTATTGTTCTATTATGATCAGTCAGATATACGGGACACGCTGGAACGTGCGGCGATTACCCGGTCATCATCATGGTATGAAGGCTTCCTGAATTATCACACATCGCAAGGCTACGGATTAGCGCATGGCTTGACGGGACTGGAAGGCTGCCTTGAGGTGCTGCGTGAACGCAAAAGCATCGAGAAAGAGGTATTGAAGCTTCTCCCTTGGAAACATTTAATTCTAGATAACTCAGGCTACGATTGGGAGGCGTGTTTGGAGCAAGTAGATCGATTTTTAGAAGCTAAATTAACGTAATATATATTATGTAAACTTATATTGGAATCGCACCTTCAATATAAGTTGAATTGAAATCAACCGAGTGATTGATCGGGTACAATGAACTGATGAAATTGCTCCGGAAGTCAATTATGGATATCATTCTGGAAGCCGTTCTGGATGTCAATCCGGCCTAATAGGAGCCGCCGCTTTTGTTTTGTTGCAATTGTCACCAAAAGTTCAAATTTAATTCGTTTTCATGCAACAATTGCTATCGACAGTTCGTGCATTCAGCTATATTCTAGGTTAGGCAAGTCTATGATAATTGTTAATGAATGACATACATGAATTCGATTACTTCGAGGAGTGATTCAGCATGAATGAGAATTCAAGGATTTTTAAAGCTGTGGATGAATATAGCCTGACCCGCATTATTCAACACGTATTTGACCGTGATACGGTTGTGGCGGAGGCGAAGCTGCGGGAAGGCGGACTGTTCAATACGACGTATCTCGTCACTACAAAGTGTCCTGACCAGAATGTAATCATCCGCTTTGCTCCGTCCCGGCAAGAGCTGTTGTTCCAATTCGAACGCGAAATGATGGCGAAGGAACCGTGGATTTACGAGCAGTTGCGCCGGGTCGGTATTCCCGTGCCGCGTATCCTGGCATTTGACGATTCGTATCGCATCATCCCGCGCAGCTACGTCGTACTAGAGTATGTGGCTGGCATTCCGCTTCACGAAGCGAAAATGTCGGATATGGATCGCAGCACGATCCAAGAACGCCTCGGGAAAGCTACAGCGGCTATGCACAGCATCACGGCGGACTATTACGGCTGGCCTCAGCCGGATCATCCTGAACGGGCGTATCGCACATGGTGGGACTTCATTGCAGCCTTCACCGATGAGATCGCGGAGAAGACGACCCGGTTCGAAGTGTTTGACGAGATGGTGATGCAAACGTATTACGACTTTTTCCGTGAACATAAGCATGTGTTCGAGTTGGCAGAAGCGCCGCGTTTTGTGCATAACGATCTGTGGGAACCAAATGTGTTGGTACGGGAAGAGAACGGTACATGGGACATCGCCGCTGTTATCGATGCGGACCGCGCGTTGTTCGGCGATCGGGAATACGAATTTGCGTTATGGGGCAACAACCCGCACTTTATGAGAGGTTATGGCCGTACGTTGGACGATTCGCATGAAGCGAACATCCGCCGGACTTCGTACATGTTCCTGCTGCAACTGATGAACGCCTATTTCCATAAGGTGCAGAACAACAATGAAGCGCAGTATCTTCATGAAAAAGCGCTCGCTGAAGCTACGTTCGAGCAGCTTCGGCATATGACTGAGCTAGCGCACGTATAAGAGCGAATTCAAAAATGTACTTACATCATTAACAAAAACAACAAGGGAAGCACCCGGCAAATGCATCGATAAGATATGCATGTGCTCGGTATGCTTCCCTTGTTTGCTTGAGGGGCCCATTTACTCCTTCGCCTCGGCGAGCGAACGGTTAATTTTTTGGCACAACACCGTAAATTGCTCCAGTTCTTCCTCGTTCAACGTCAGCTTGATGCTGTCCATCACTTCATTCCGGGATGTCGCGGCCGCACGCAGAAAACCTCGGCCTTCTTCCGTTACCGCATGATGATAATATCTCCGGTCCGTTTCATCCCGCGTCTGCGATATCATGTTCTTGTCGATGAGCTTCTTCGTCAGCTTCGAGATGCCCGGAAGCGAGGCGTGAAATGCTTCCGCCAATTCACGGGCCGTCTTCGGCCCATGCTTGTCTAAGTAATCGATAATATTGAATTGAGCGGATGTGATACCTTGAATATTGAATTTGTTATGATGTGATACCACCTTGCATTGAAAAGAAGTGAATTCCTTCTCGAAAGAGTTGAAGTCGTTCAATGGCAATGTTCCTTTCTGTCAACACGCAAGCATCCCCGGCTCATCATGGATGATCCTAGAGTAATCCGGAACAACCTGGAATTATTATTGGGCATGCTTGATGTTCTATCGACGACGGCTATAAATAGCGCTTCAATATCGAACCCGAATGCGTTCGCAAGGTTTGCGGCGTACCTTCCGCAATGACTTCACCGCCTTCATTTCCACCCTTCGGTCCAAGCTCGATAATCCAATCAGCCTGGCGAATGAGCTGGAGATGATGCTCGATGACGATGACCGTATTTCCTTTGTCTACCAGACGGTCCAGCACGTTCATCAGCTTGCCTGTATCGCTGTCATGCAGGCCGATTGAAGGCTCATCCAAAATGTATAGCGTGTGATTTCGTCTCGTTCCAGCCAGCTCGGAAGCCAGCTTCACTCGTTGGGCTTCACCGCCGGAGAAGGTGTTGGCCGGTTGTCCGAGCGGTAAATAGCCCAAACCGATATCAACCAAGCAGTCCAATATTCGTACAATGTCTGGAATATCTTGAAAAAGTTCTTGCGCCTCCGCAATACTCATGTCCAGCACGTCGGCAATATGCCGGCCGCGATACGTTATGCCTAAGATTGTCTCATTATATCGCTTGCCTTGGCAAGTGGGGCATGTCAGATAACGGGCGGGCATGAAGTGCATTTGAAGCTTCAATTGGCCGGTTCCTTTGCACGCCTCACATCGTCCTCCACCCACGTTGAAGGAGAAGTCCGACGCCTTCAGCTTCATGCCTTCGCGCTTCGCCAGCTGCCGATAATGCTCGCGGATATGATCGAACACTTTTGTATAGGTCGCCGCGTTCGATCGTGCCATTTTGCCCATCGCATGCTGATCGACGACGATGGTATGCTGGATCTGATCCGATCCAGGCAGCGTATGCAGTCGATCGAGCAGTTCCTGCAGGATGAGCGTGGATTTCCCAGAGCCGGATACGCCGGTAATTGCCGTCAGCACGCCGATCGGAATGTCGACGGAGATCCGTTTCAAGTTATGCGTGCACGCTTCGGTGAGGGTAATGGCATGATTCCATTGGCGCACGTCTCGCTTCAAGGCGAGTCCGTCTTCACGCAGGCACTTGGCCGTTAACGACGCCGGATGCTGCAGCAGATCAGCAACCGCACCCTGGAATATAACTTGGCCGCCTTGTTCGCCAGCAGCCGGACCGATGTCCACAACGTAATCGGATTGCTTGATCACATTGAGATCGTGCTCGACCACGATAATCGTATTTCCTAAATCCCGCAGCTTTTTCATGGCGGCCACTAGTGAATCCGTGTCCTGCGGATGCAGTCCGGCCGTCGGCTCGTCCAACACGCACACCATGCCTGTCAAATTCGAGTTAAGCAGCGATGACAGTCTCATCCGCTGCGCTTCGCCACCGGACAAGGTGGAGAAGCCACGGTCTAGTGTCAAATACCCCAGACCTGTATCGACCAAGCTTTGCGCCCGATCCGTCAACTCCGCCAATATCGGCTGTACCGCTTCGACATAACGCGTCTCCAGCGCGTGCGGCAGCTCGTTCAGCCACGCCAGTAGATCCCGAATCGATATACGCAGCAAATGGTGTATCGGCGTGCCATTCACTGTCACTTCCAAGCTGGACGGCTTCAACCGCGTGCCCTGACATGCCGGACAAGCGGCCGGGCGCAAAAATGAGGCGAACTCCTCGTCCGCATCCTCACCGGCTTCCTCGTAATAGCGCCGCATCAAGCTGTTGATGGCTCCTTCATACTTGCCTTCCTTCATATTAGAAGGGGCGGGGGCATCGGGCCGAAGCGCTCGAATCCGCGGGTCGTCTGTTCCGTACTGTAGAAGATGGCGGACGATTTCGGGCAGCTCGCCGATCGGGCGTCTTAGATCTTCTTCACCGAAAGGCAAATTGTAATATTTAGCCGCTCGCACCAGCAGCGGACCGAAGTGCCAAATGAACCCTTTTTTCCATACTTGAATGCCGCCTTCTTGAATAGACAGATCCGGGCGGAGTATGGCATTGATAACCGGCTCGACCTGTTCACCCAAGCCCATGCAGGCCGGACAGGCACCTTGTTCGGTATTAAATGAGAAATGGGCCATCGTAATGTTCTCGACAGGGGAGCCGCATGTTGGACATGGGTAGCATTCCAAGCCAGTTGCAGCATCTTCGGCAGGCGATCTCGGCGCCGAGCGGAGATCCGCATAGACGATAGTGTCGTGACAGTTCGGGCAAGGCCGCTCGCCGATGGCCGTATACAGTAAACGGAGATACGTGTACGCTTCGCTATACGTCCCGACTGTTGATCGCGGACTGTAGTTATGATGATGCTGATTCACGCTGATAATGGGTGAGAGCCCGAGTATATCATCGTAATCGGGCCGTTCTACATTGTCTGGAACCCTTCCGGTCGCGCGGATGAATTTGCGTTCGCCTTCCTGACAGAGGATGTTGAACATCAAGGTTGATTTCCCGGAGCCGGATACGCCGGTCACGACGGTTAATTGATTACGGGGGAAGCGGACCTCGATATTTTTTAAATTGTGTTCTCTGGCACCTGTAATTATAATCCAGTCTTGATTGCCAGTCATAGCATTCACCTTCTTGAACATGATTTTATATAGTTGAATGGGTTAACTATTATCTTGGGTAACTAATATACTGCGCGAAGGGATTTCTGTCAACTTTTTCGGCGGGGAAAATATAAAGAGGCCTGTCCTATATCAGCACAACTGATTTAGGACAGGCCTTGTCGATCGAGATATTGAAAGAATCAGACAAGATGAGCAGGAGCTTAGTCATTCGCTGCATAAGGCGCCTGCTGGTAGTGGAAATTCGGGCTCATCTCGCCGTTGTCGTAGCTTCGGTGGAAGATTGGCGTCGCAGCTGGCGATAAAGGCGGAATCAACCAGGTCCAGTCGCCCGTTAGCGGACGGTCTGCCTGACGTTCCTGCTCTTCGAAGCGCATGAACTGCTGCGCGGCCGTATGATGATCGACGATGCTGACGCCAGCTTCTTTGAAGGAATGCAACACGGCGACATTGAGCTCGACGAGCGCCTTGTCTTTCCATAGCGTCGTGTTCGAAGCCGTCGACAGCCCCATGCGATCGGCCACGGCTGGCAGCACATGATAGCGCGTGTCATCCGCGAGATTGCGCGCGCCGATCTCTGTACCCATGTACCAGCCGTTGAAGGGGGCCGCGTTATAGGAGATGCCGCCGATGTCAAGACGCATGTCCGAAATGATCGGAACGGCGTACCATTTGAGTCCCAGCTCTTCGAACCACGCAAATTCCGGATGTGTCAATGACACTTCCATTACGCTGGCGGGAGGCAGCTCGTACCATTGTGGCGGATTATTCCCGGTCTGTACGACTAGCGGCAGCACGTCGAAGGGAGTTCCCGTCCCTTGCCAACCGAATGATTGGCACTGCTTCGTGAACGGCACAGAATGCGGATCCCCGACCACGCCTTGTTCTGTCACATACCCTGCGTAGCGAATGAGCTGATGATTCCAGATGCGAACTCGGTCACGGCCTTGTTCCGCAGCGGGAAAGACCGTTATCGTCGGCCGGATCCGGCCCTCGTTCGTGGCGAACTCGATATGCCTTAGCAGAGCAGCATGGATGTCCTCCTCGGTCTCGGCATACCGGGCGTCGAACACATGCAGGGACGGCCAGAAGAGGCGGCCGATACAGCGGTTGCTGTTGCGCCAAGCCATCTTCGCCCCGTGCGCCAGCTCTTCCGCCGTGTGCGAATAAGTGCTCGTTGCTTCTATCTCACGGGCGACTTCTTGTAATCTGTCCGCGAGGCTGCTATCATTTATTCCCAACTCATGGTAGCATTGCCGTAAGAACTCCGATGCCGCTGTCCACAGCGAATGATTATATTGTATCGTCATGTGAATGATGTCCTCTCTCCGATTGCTGTCTTCTCAGATTAACATAGGAATGATACCGCAGGTATATCCGCTGACGAACTTTTTATGAACCCCCTGAATTGATGACACACAAGATGTCACCAATCCCATGATATAATCGACGTAAATGAATCGATGGATACAGATTGGGAGGACAAGCAGTGAAGCGTACAGATCGATTGATGGCTATCATCATAGCCTTGCAGCAGCGCCCAGAGACCGCCCAATCGTTGGCAGATAAGTTCGAGGTGTCGAAGCGCACCATTCTTCGTGACATGGAGGCGCTATGTGAGATGGGGGTGCCCCTATATTCCTCTACCGGTCCGTCTGGGGGATTCCGGCTTATGGATGGGTATATGTTGCCCCCATTGCAATTCAATTCGATGGAAGCGCTCACGGTGCTGTTTGCGCTGCGAGGGATGACCCAATTGCCGGACTCGCCTTTTAATGAAGAACGATGGACCGTGATGGACAAAATTAAGCACGTGCTGCCGCAGGAAACGAGGTCTCAAATCGCACCGTTATTGGAAAAAATGGAATTAGCCGTACCAAAAAGGAAGTATCGCACACCATTTTTGTCCGCCCTTCTGGATTATGTCTCAGTATCAGCCTGGGTGCGTGCGTTCTATCGATCGCAGAATCATCAGCGCTGGTTAACTTTGCTGCCGCAGCGTATTTATGCGGCCCACGGCTTCTGGTACTGCGAAGCGTATTCGACCGTGCACCGGGAGTCGAGATCGTTCCGCATCGACCGCTTCGAGAAGCTTATGCCGCTCGGGGACGAAGCAGAGTTGGCTGCAGCAATAATGTGCTACAAGCTATCGGAACGCGATGCGCTTGATGGACGGGAGGCAGGTTCGAGCAGAAACGTGCCAGCGACGATCCATATCCGTGCCCGCTTGACGTATCGTGGCTTGCTTCAAGTCGAGCATGACGAACACATTGGGGAATGTGTGAGGGCGGTAGGTGAGGACATCTGGGAGGTGTCCTTTGATTGCCCGCAAGCGGAATGGGAATGGGCAGTCCGATTTTTCTATCAATTGGGGCTGGAAGCGGATGTGCTGGAGCCGGCGGTGCTGAGAATGGAAATACGCCGGATAGCTGAACAGATGTGTAATCGATATGATGCTGATGAAGAAAAAGGAGGGAATGGCCATTGAAGGATATTATCGTACATACTTACGATGAGGCAGTAGAGGTGATGCAGGAAGTGGGCATATTGCCGCTGGCGAAATTAATACCGGACCATCCGTCGCTTAGTGGAATCACTAAGGAGGAGCAGTGGCACTCCGATACCGGTTCGATCCTTGGCGGTGGAGAGTGCGCTTCCCAGGTGATGGGACAGCTGCATACGGGAAATTCCTGAAGAAGAAAGCCGTCTTCATTGCCCGCGACCTTGTTCCGCTCGTGTATGCGATCTTGGGCAGCGCTCGTTCCGGCCAGGAACGATACGAGGACGGGCTGCTGTCGAAGGCGGCATGCGAGCTGCTTGCCATCATTGATGCGCAGCAAGGGATCGAGACGAGGTCACTGCGCGCTGCGGCAGGGATGAAAGCTGTCGATAAGAAGAAGGAGTTCGATCAGGCCGTCATCGAGCTGCAAGGAACGATGGACATCGTCATCTCCGGCGTAAAGGCACGGAGAAATGAAGCAGGGGAGATCAATGGCTGGAATAGCACATCATATGAGACGATGCCTCATTGGATGGAGCAGACGAGGATCGAAGCCGCTGCGATTCCAATAGCAGAAGCGAAGGAACGGCTGTATGGACGCTTGTCCCAGAACAGCAGCGCAGAGGCGATGGCGTATATGGGGAAAATATTCGGCTGGTAATGCATGAGTACAAAGCGGCTTAATGCCTGACGTATCTAAGCGGTATGATGCTGCATAGTTACATGGAAAGGTAAAAGGAATGAGTACTTTTTAGAGCAAAATCAATTTAATTAATGACATTAACTATTAAGGAGGTTTAATATGAATAACGTTAATGAAGTGTTGGAGAACGCAAGACAGTTCATATACCACAATGCAAGACTGCTCGATCGGATGAGATTCGAATATTTCTTTGGACAAGGCACGAAGGAGAGTGTCTTGGCCGTCCTCCGTGCTTATCAGAACGTAGATGGAGGCTTCGGCAATGCGCTTGAGCCAGACATCCGCTGCCCTCACAGCCAGCCGGTGCCGACGGAAGTCGCGCTGACCATCCTGGATGAGATCGATGGATATAATCGCGAGATCGTTTCGGGGATCGCACGCTTTATGGAATCGGCCACCGTGGAGGAGACTGGCGGCATTCCACGCTCGTTCTGCAGTGTGAATGATTACCCCCATGCGCCGTGGTGGACGACGGAACGGGACGATGCGGCATCCATGAATCCGACCGGTCGGATGATGGGCTTTCTGTTGAAGCAGGATGCGGTCCCTTTTATTTCGCATGAGACGTGGTTCCGCAAGACAGAGCAGTTCGTATGGGAGCGGATTGAGAAGGTCGACACAAGTGATTTTCATGACGTCACTCAGTGCATTACCTTCCTAGAAAATCATCGAGATCGTGAACGGGCCGGCGCTTATTTGGCGAAGGTTGACGAATGGTTGTCCCATCCAGGCACGATTGAGCTCGATCCACATGCCCAAGGTTATGTGCACAAAGTGCTCGATTGGGCACCGTCACGGGATAGCTATGCGGGACGGTTCATAGGTGAAGCGGATCTGGAACGGCATCTGACCGCGCTGCTGCAAGACCAGAGCGAAGACGGCGGGTGGCCGATCAGCTGGCCGGCCGTCAGCTCCGCATGCGAGCTGGAGTGGCGGGGATTTATTACCGTGGAGCGCTTAAAGACCCTGCGCTCGTATGGACGGCTCTAAATCGCGTGATGTGCTTTACAAATTCAGTACTTTTCGCGCCGAAATCGGAAAATACGACGCTGAACTGCAAAAATACACGCAAATATGTACATTTCCCTCGATTTGCGCGATTTCCGGGGAAATCAACTGGATCATTTCAGCATATCGGACCGTCCGACGGCATTTTGCTCAGGAGATGTGCGTCTGAAGTTGAGAACAAGTTGCGTTGAGTTAGGGTATGCGGTCTCACCGCATACCCATGTCGGCGCGTTTATCTGTATCATTTAAGTTGAACCAAACTGTCTTTGCGTTCGAGCTAAGCCAAGTCGAAGTATATATCATTGGACATTCATAGAGTATATAGAAACGAGAGGGTACATATTTGAGCAACATGCACCGCATCTTATGGTTTGATCAGCAGGTCAGATCGATGAACTATCCGAATAGCAGAAAGCTCGCACAGCAATTCGAAATCTCGACGAGACAGGCAAACCGGGATATCGAGTATTTGATGAATTCGCTGGGAGCTCCTCTGTGTTATTCGGCAAAAAGCCGCGGATACGAGTATGAGGATACGGCATACATTTTGCCCAGTCTGTATATTACCGAAGAGGAGAAGAAGGTTATCTCTTTTTTGGCTTACCGTTACGAGCAGCATCAATATGGAGACTTCGATGACGGTGTGAAAAATTCGAAGCTGCAAAAGCAGGTATCCCGATTATTTCGTCGTTTATCGAACATCGACAGTACGGAGCACTCCATTCCTTCCTTTGCAATCGAGTCAGCGATCGTTGACACTGCCTATACGTTGAGGCTGTCTTTGGCGCAGTCCCGCAAAGTGGCTATCGTATATAATCATGCGGAGCACGGGGAAATCAGAGGCACGATTCATCCGTATCAAATGTACTTTAAGCATTATGCTGACTATATATCGGCTTATTGTGAGGAAACGAGGCAAACGGAAATCTATCGTCTTGACCGGATGGTGAGCACACGAATGCTGCAGGAGCGCTTTGAAAAGATGCATCACGACGCGTTGAACGAACATATTCATGCCAGTCAAGTGCGCCCGTTTGTCGCCGTGTTGGAATGTTCTGGACAACTGAATGGCGAGGAGTGGGGCAGCTATAACGTCAAGCCTCTTGGAAACGGTCAATACGCAATTGAGTTTATACATATCGATCCCTTTATTGATCAACTTCTCTCTGTGCGGGGATGGACGGCGATCCACAAGCCAAAATGGTTAAAAGAGAAAGTGAAGCGACGGTTGATGCAATTATTGACTGATTTGGAGACGCAATGAAGTGGTACGACATTTTATGTCGTACCACTCTTTGTATAATCGGATTATCGCGATGAATGATTAGGGGGCGGCCGCTCTTGAGTTGGAACAAGCTCGAAGGTATCGATTTTAAAAGAGAGAACAGAAGCTATATCGATGCGCTGCATGCGATTTTGACTGCGGCGGGACGGTTTGCAGGCACGAAATCCATGCTGTCCGGCATGACTGGCATGGCATTCAAGTTTATCATTCATGAACATTTATCCGAAAGCTCGATGACGGCGTATGGGTATTGGGGCAAAGAGCACGGCGAGGCGGCTGAGCGGCTGGGCTGGGCGAATGTGTCGCCGGGAGGCTATATTAGGCACCCGACGTTCCCATTAGCCCGGAAGCAGGCCGAACGTTCTATTAAGTTGTCGATCGACCGTGGTCTGGGCGTGGTGTTCTGGCTGCCCGAATTCGCAGTCATCCACGGCTATGATGATGAGGATAAAGTGTATTTTTACCGAGACGGTTGGTCGCAGGACGAGCAAGTCATGCTATACGACAATTTCGGAGTTGCGGGAAATGGCACTCCGTTCTGGTTCTATCAACTGTTGTTGGATAAATGGGACAGGCCTGAAGCAGACATCTATAGGGAGTCGCTGCGCGCAGCGGTATCGGAGTGGGAAACGCCGCATAAAACGGCACCCGATCAAGCGTTTGCCTCGGGCAGACTGGCATACGATTATCTTATTCAGGCATTGGTATCACGCCGATACAGTGCGAGCGGGGGGACGTACATCCTAAAGTCATACGCTGAAATCAAGCGCGATATCGTCGCTTACCTGGAAGATATCCAATCCGAATTGGGCCTAACCGAAGCGGTGCTTCAAGCGTATCGGGAAGTAGACGCCGTATATCGGCATATTTGCCGCTTCATTCGTGCCGACGAGGGGACTGCTGCCCTCGATCAAGCATCGTTCCCTGCATTGTTGAAGAATGTCCGCGAGGCGAAGGAGCTTGAGGAGAAGGCGGTTCATGAATTAAAAGCGTGTATTGGCTGCGAAGATAGGTTGCCGGGAGAACTTGATATTGCGCTCTGGGGTATTGCTTCCCCGAGATAGCAGCGTCTTATTAGCAAGAGGTTCGCATGCGGGGGAGGAGAGAAGAAGGTGTCCGTCATCAAGCTGTCTCCGTTCAAGGTTGAACCGGAGACGAATACGTTCATCGATCAATTTCATGCTGTGCTGCACGCTGCCGGGCTGACCGCGTATCCGAAATACGCGTTGGCATGCATGTCCGCGCTCGCGTTCCGCTTCAGCGTTCACCGGCAATTGTCTGCCGTGTCCATATTCGCCTATGATTGGTCTGCGCAGCATTACTTGGCTGCTGATTTCGTCGGCGTATACTCAGAGACGTATGCGGGCTATTCCGACCACCCGCTCGTGCCGATTTATCGTCAGCATGTGGTGAAGGAAGCAATGCATTCCATTGACCAAGGGGTAGGCGTCGTCGTATGGCAGGATCAATTCATGTCCTTGTACGGGTATGACGATGATAACAGGCTGTTCTATGCGGTCGATTCGGCGGGGAAATCCAATCAATCCATTTCATTCGACACGCTGGGACAAGGGCAATCGTCGCTTAGTTTCTGTCAATTATTCGGTGCAGAACGCATTGCGTTCGATATTCGGGACTTGGTCAAGGAATCCTTTGTACAGGCAATTTATCAATGGGAACATCATGACACCGCACTATGTGCGGATCAATTCGCTTGCGGAGTACGCGCGTATGACTTCTTGATCGAGGCGTGCCGCGAAGGCGAGTTCGATTGGGACGGGGCTGCCCGGACGATTCGGATGTACGGTGTGTTCAAACGCTATATTGTGCAGTATGTTCAGTCGATTCAGCCAGAAATGGCGGGATTGGAGCTTGTGGCAAGCTATTATGCGCAGGTATGCCGCAAGTATGAGGACATCAATCGGCTGCTCGCGTTATGTCTTGCCGACGAACCAACAACAATGCCGATCCGGCTGGAAATAGCCCGCTGCTTTCAGGAAGCTAAGGATGCAGAGCAGGCAGCCATATGCCAGATGAAGCAAGTCGTTCATGATGTACGACTTTCACGAGGTTTCACTCCAGAACGAAGATAGAAGATAAATAAACGAAATGAATAAAGAGGAGATATCGAACAAAATGGCAAAGACCAAACGAGGAAAAGTATTATGGAATATGCCGAGTCACGGCAGAGGGACTTGTCCCGTGTGCGGAAGCACTCGAATCAAGCTGCTGTATACGCAAACCAAATCGGACGGAACATCCATTCAAGTATGTAAAAAGTGCGCCAAAGCAAGTCAGGAAAGAGTAGACGATGCTTAGCTAGATAGTCTTATAGCCGATACGAACCGGATGGTTCGATTGATTGATAGAGCCACAGTCAGCTAGTCGTAATTGATGCGCCTGTTTTTCAACCATAATCACATAGAGAAGGGCCTTGATTCTACACACTTTAGACTCAAGGCCCTTTTTTTAGCAAGTTAACGCAGTTGTAAGCAGTCTTATGCTTAGAAAATGATCCCCGATTCTATCTGAACAAGACTAGAATCTGATTCGGTCCCGTCCGCTTCATTACCCGATATCCCTGCTCGGCAGCGGTAGCAATCCCTTCGTTGTCAGGCTTGCAATAACCGTTGACTTGGCAGGTGCCGTCATCGCGGACGAGCAGTTTCCCATTCAGACCGACGGCTGCCCACTCAGGCTTCTCGAGGCGGGATGCGCATTTCTGGCTTGGTACCCAATCCGGATTCAATATCGGTCTTGATTCTGTGCGTTCCGGTTCTATGACGCGTTCTTCCCTTGTAATAGAAGGAATGACGACATCATGATATTGAATTCGATTCCACTCGTCATAGAGGAATTTGCTGCAACTTGGGTCTGCCGCATCTCCCAATATTCCATAGTTGGAGCTTGTAATTCCCAAGATATAATCATCACTGGCATTAGCCTTCCGGATTTTATCGCCATCGAGGGTTACAAAATATCCTGCATCAATGGTCTGTCCATCTGTAGACTCGAACATTTCGGCATAACTGCAGGCTCCGGCAATAGGACTGAAGACGGAACCGGTAACGATGCTGTCAAAATGGGCACTGCCATCGCCCGATATTTTCGCCACGATACCATTCGGGTCGTATGGAATTGCTCCATTGGCCAAAAACCAGGCGTTTTCTTCGTTTGCGGCTCCATTTATCCCCATTATGTGAGTTCTCGCAAATTCGTTGGTAGTGGTACTGTTGCCTTCCGCATGAGAGGAAGCTCCGCTTGCTACCGTGTTCGTATTCTGAGCGTGAGCATCAAGTCCGCTTGCTTCGGATTTATACCCCTCGACATGGGTATTTGTCCCGCTGGCGATGGTCTCTTCACCTTCTGCATGAGCATTTATCCCTGTCTTCGTTGTTTGCGTTTGATATCCCTCGGCATGAGAGTAGTCTCCATCTGCTAATGTTCTGCCTCCTTCGGCATGGGACGCTCCTCCGTAAGCTTTTGTGTAATAACCTTCGGCGTGTGCGGACGTAAAGCTTGCTGCTGTATATAAACCTTCTGAATGGGAGCCGTAGCCGCTCGCTGCAGTGCCTATTCCTTCGGCATGGCTGGCTTGCCAATATGCTTCGGTCTGTATGCCCTCGGCATGACAAGAATCCCCGCTTGCCAGAGTTCCGAAACCTTCCGCGTGACAGCCAGAACCGAATGCGCGGGTATTTTGTCCTTCCGTATGAGTGGCTAACCCCTCAGATACTGTGCTGAATCCCTCTGCATGAGAAAAAGTCCCAACTGCGAAGCATGTGTACCCTTCGGCATGAGCGGCTAGCCCGCTCGCTGAGGTGCCCTGCCCCTCGGCATGTGCGCTTTCCCCATCTGCCGTTGAACCTGACCCTTCGGCATGAGAACTTTTCCCCCTCGCGTAAGTAAATTCCCCTTCCGCATGGGAATAATCGCCGCTTGCCTCTGTATGGTTACCCTCGGCGTGAGAACCAACGCCCAGGGTAGTGGATGATATTCCTTCCGCGTGCGATCCCTTACCGTTTGCTTCGGTCTGTATGCCTTCGGCGTGAGAGGCATTCCCTCTGGCAATCGTTTCTTCACCTTCGGCATGAGCATTCATGCCGTTCACAGTGGTCTGCGTTTTAAAGCCTTCAACGTGTGAATTTTCTCCTGCCGCCGTTGTTTGCGAGCCTTCCGCGTGAGAAGCATTGCCGCTCGCGTTCGTCTGAAGCCCTTCCGCATGTGTCGCGAATCCATTTGCCGTTGTCATTGAACCCTCGGCATGAGACGCGTCGCCGCCAGCAATGGTATTTGCCCCTTCCGCATGAGACACGAACCCGCTTGCTGTCGTTGTTGAGCCCTCTGCGTGAGAGGCGTCTCCGCTTGCCGTAGTTAGAGCTCCTTCGGCATGGGACACGAATCCGCGTGCCTTCGTTGTTGATCCTTCTGCATGAGAAGCGTCGCCAAAGGCGGTTGCGCTTGCTCCTTCCGCATGGGATGCAAATCCTTTTGCCGTCGTATTGGAACCTTCTGCATCGGAACAAGCTCCGCTCGGCTGTTGATTACATGACATAGGAGCTAACCTCCCAATATAAGAAATAATAATATCTACTATAAAATATGATAGATTCTTTCTCGCAGAAACGGCGAATCAAATAGTAAAACAACCCTTAATAATTATCGATATTAAATAAACGTTTAACTGCATAAAATAAATTGTTTTTTCATAAGGACATTATCATCGTTACGCCCATATACAAAGCGATGAGCCAGATCGTTAGCGCCGAGATTTTGTTCAATCCGCTCATCCACTTGCCGGAATGGTCCAACGTCCGGAGAAGCCGGCCAGCAATGGCTAACCCGATAAACCACAACCACGACGCGCCAATCGTCGCCCCGATGAAGGCCCACTTGTCCGTCCCGGTGTATTGAAGTGAATTCGTGCCGATAATGCCGACAGTATCCAGCAGGGCGTGCGGGTTCAAGAGTGACACCGACAATGCGAAGAGTACCTGCCTTTTGACGGATAGCTGCCCATGTTCGCTCTGATCCGTCGCGACCTCAGCTTTCCACAGGCTCCATCCCATGTAGAGCAAAAAGATGAACCCGGCGACATAGAGCAGGCTTTTTAACCACGTCCATTGCAATATAAGCAGGGATACGCCGCCTACCGCCAACGAAATGAGCAGCGTATCACAGAGCGCGGCCGTTATGATGACCGGAACCACCTTGACGAAGCGCGGCTGAATCGCTCCTTGGTTGAAAATAAACACGTTTTGAACACCTAACGGAAGAATTAACCCGAAGGCGAGCAATACACCGTGCACAAAAGCTTCTGTCATTCTAATTCCTCTTTCTCCATGCTGTACTGAATCAACGCGTTGTTCAGCATCAAGGATATATGATCTGCAGCGAATTGTCCCCAACCATTTGGTTGTATAGCAGCCCAACCAAACATTATAATTGGAAGACGATAAGGGTACGGGAGAGTGTTGCCTCGTGGATAAGATCGATTGGAAGCCAGATCCGTCTTCATCGATTCCGTTATACCAACAGATTGAAGGGTTCATGAAAGAAAAGATAACGAGCGGGGAATGGACGGTGGGCATGAAGCTGCCTTCTCAGCGTGCCTTGGCAGCGGCTTTTCAAGTGAATCGAAGCACACTGATTATGGCTTTGGAACACTTGACATCACAAGGATATATCGCAGGGAAAAGCGGGGGCGGAACGACAATCATTCATCACCAACCGGAACGTCAGTCGGAGTCACCGCCGCCGCCGAATTGGAATGCATATGTGGAGGACGGTGTTCACTATCCGAATCTGCCGACGATCCAGACGATTAACCGAATGGAATTCGATCCGACGATGATTCGACTCGGGACGGGTGAATTGTCCCCAGAGCTGCTGCCGCAGGAACAGGTTCGACTGTTGTTTGCTGAACTGGCACGGCAACATGTGCCTCTCGGCTATGAAGAAGCGTTGGGCACCTATGCGCTTCGTTCGCAAGTGAGCGCCCATCTGAAGAGGGTAGGTATATCCGCGCCGCCGTCCACTATTTTGATTGTTTCCGGCTCGTTGCAGGCTTTCCAGCTTATCTCTGCCGCTCTGTTGGAAAAAGGCTCGACAATGCTGCTTGAAAAGCCATCTTATTTATATTCGATTCACGCCTTTCAATCCGCGGGGATGAAGCTCATTGGCTTGCCGATGGACGAGTCCGGGCTGCAAGTGTCCCATGTCGAGCGGTTCAAACGGCAATATGACGCTTCGCTGCTCTATACGATTCCTACCTTTCATAATCCGACAGGGACGGTCATGAGCGATAAGAGAAGACGGGATCTGTTGGAGACGAGCCTACGCATCGGCTTGCCGATTCTCGAAGACGGCGCATACGAAGAGCTATGGTTCGGCCACGAAGCTCCGCCGCCACCGCTGCGCGCTCTGGACACGCAGGGGCAAGTATTGTACGTCGGCACGATGTCCAAGATTGTTAGTCCCGGCTTGCGTATCGGATGGGTCGTCGGACCACAGCCGGTTATCGAACGGTTGGCCGATATTAAAATGCAGACCGATTACGGCTCCAGTTCCTTGTCGCAGGCTGCCGCCGCGGAATGGTTCGGGGCGGGATGGCATGCGGAGCATTGCCGAACCATCCGCAGACAGTTGAAGGAGAGGCGCGATTGCATGCTGCAACTGCTAGACGCGCATTGGTCTAATCTCGCCACCTGGAGCACGCCGCAAGGCGGCTTCTACATTTGGGTCACGTTGCACGCCGACATTTCCATGGCTGCACTGTTCGAACATGCGCTCAAGCGGGGCATTCTCATTAATCCGGGCTATATTTATGATCGTTCAGCCAAGAAGCAACTGCGATTGTCATTTGCCTATGCCGGGCTCGATGAAATGGAACGGGCCATGATAGAGCTGTCCATATTGATACACCACCTTCACTGTCTTTCCGTATGATGGGTGTCGCCGCATTTACGCAACAAAAATGTTGTCCTGATTGAACGAACCTCCGCGTTCATTCGTACTAAGGATGATTTGATTTATGATATAGGATAGAGAGATCGACGGAGGGGGAACGACAATGATCATCGTGACGACAGAACACGTGCCGCAGCATAACATCGTCGAAGTGAAAGGGACCGTATTCGGACTGACGGTGCGGGCGCGCGGAATCGGCAAGGACATTGCTGCCGCTTTTAAAGGGCTGGTCGGAGGCGAGATTAAGCAGTACACGGAATTACTGGAGGATGCGCGCCGGCAGTCGCTCGATCGAATGGTTGCCAATGCGCAGGCGATGGGGGCTAACGCCATTATTATGATGAGGTTCGATTCCGGCGAAGTGGGCAGTAACATGAGCGAAATCGTGGCTTACGGCACAGCCGTCGTCGTGGAGAAAGAGAAGATGCCGCGATGATGAAGTTCATCCTCATCTATGGCGCGATTCAATTGATCGTCTTCGTCGGGCTGTTGATCGCATCCGCGAAAAAGGATAGGCGGCTTGACGACAGGCAGGGCACGGTGGTGCCTTCCGGCTTTATTTCTACTAGGGAAGTGTCACATGACCCGACAACCGGAGATTTGATCACCGTATATTTCCACCCGCAGACGGGAAAGCGGTTCTACAAGCTGGGAAAGGAATAGGAGAGTGAGCAGGGGGATGGCCCAAGTGCCATCCCTTTTTGTGCTCTTCAACCTAAACCTATTGAATGGAGAGGGGAAGTGTGATGAAACCGAGACACCACCGTCCCAACCATGGATTATCGAACAACCTCAAGCAGACGCAATCGCATCTATCGGTACCCGCGCAGCATTGCTCGAAGATTTTGAGCAGATTCAGGACATCTCCGTGTCGTCCGTACGAGCGGTGCGAGGGTACCGTCACATTGGTACCGTCGTCACGCCCGCAGCCGGTCCGGCATGGTCTTCATTCCGCCAAGCTGTCGTATGACTTTACGGGCACAGAAGGCACCTCGGCTGCTTATATGAATTTTCCGGCGCTGCCGGAAGGCCAATTGACGGTTATCCGAAGACAATTGGTCTCTGGGTATATGGTGAAGGCAACGACCATTGGCAGTGCGCACAGCTTCAGGATGCTAGCGGCGCCAAGCCGACAGTCGACTTCACCGCGAGTGGAGGGTTGAACTGGAACGGCTGGCGCTATATAACAGCTAACATCCGTCCAATCTTACTGAACCGCTCAGGCTGAACCAGATCTATCTTGTGGAGACGAGCGACCGCAATAAAAATGGAGGTGCGCTTTACTTTGATGAACTGCGTGTGTTTTACGGTGATACGGATGTGTACGAGCTGATCCTGAATGGTTTGACGCCGATGCAAGTCGGTGAGACGAAGCGCGTCAATGTGCTGGCAACGTACAGCGGCAGCAAGGAACCCATCGATGTGACGAGTGACGCACAGCTTGCGAGCAGCGATCCCGCTGTCGCTCAAGTGAACTTGGACGGTTCAGTCACGGCGCTCAAGGAAGGCACAGCGCACATTACCGCTCGATATCGTCAAGCTTCCACAGCAGAATATGAACTGGCTGTGGGTGTTGAGGCGCCGGCAGCGCCGCGATGGACGGCCGCTCATGTGATGGATAAGGGAATTCATCTCGCATGGCAGGACAACAAGGACAGTGATGCGGGGTATTATGTGCTCTATCGAACGGTGGGCAGCTCGACTCCGAATGTGAACGATCCGAGTCAGATCGTACTGACGCTGTGCAAGAGCGGCGGTCCGCTCCTGTTTACGGATACAAGCGCGGTGACAGGCGAGACATACACGTATGCCGTGACGGCAGTCGATCGCCTTCATAATGAGAGTGTGCCGAGCGATCCGATAATCATATGAATCGGGCTATCGTCAGTATTGATTTGAGCGGCGCAGTGGAGATGAAGGCAGGAGAACAGCAAAGCCTTCAAGTCATCGGCATCGACGGCAGCGGCAATCGCATTCGCTTCAGAGTTTTAAAATTTTTGTGGATAGATTTCGTTGGAAAATATACAGTGGAATGCTGCGTAATCGAGCGGTAATGATCGATTGGTTGGATAACATCCAATCAAATCTGTTGTTCGTGCTGTAAGCAACTGCTTCAAGTGGATTCTGCTGTATGCAATCCAATGAAACGTTACGTTCAGCTTTAAAGGACTCATTTCTATTGTACGAAATCCAATGGAACTGAACCTGTTTCATCGTGGTGAACTTTTGTTGCGATTGAATCCATTATAATAATAATGTTTACAAAACAACTAAAACGGGTAATAACCTCTATGCCTTGTTATAACGGACAGGGCATTTTTGTAGAATGACAGGATTGCGAGAGGGAGGTTGTTACGTTATGAACGCACAGAGCAACATGTACGAATTGAAAGCAGAGAGAAGAACTGATTTCAAGCGTTCCGCCCTTCGGGGCTTGCGGCAACAAGGACGTATTCCGGCAGTCGTCTACGGTTCGAGCATGGACAGCATACCGGTACATGTCGATTCGAAGGAAATTGGAAAATTGGCGCGCAGAGGTAGAACAGAAACGTTTCACTTGAAGATTGAGGGGATGAATCCGATTCAGACCTTAATCAAAGAAATGGAACAGAAAAATGGAGCCTGGATTCATGTCGACTTTCAACAGGTATCGGACAACAAGCCGATTCGTGTACGCGTTCCGATAGAATATCAAGGAACTCCAGCCGGTACGAAGAAAGGCGGAATTATACAGAGCCAGGAATCGGGATTGGAAATCGAAGGTCTTCCTTCCGATTTGCCTTCTGTTTTTGAAGTGGATATTTCCCATTTGAATGTGGGGGACAAGCTTTTGGCGCATGAAGTAGTGCTGCCTGACGATATTCAGCTCATTTCGAACAAGGATGAATTGCTTGTATCCATCATCGTACCACGCGGTGTTGATACGGGCGATGGGGCTGTCGATGCAGCGGACGAGCAACCATCCTGATTCATGTAAATATAGGAAGCCTGTTGAGATTCTTTCAGCAGGCTTCTTTTGGTTTTAAGGAGACTCTCATCCTTTATTAATTGATGCCTTTGCCCATTCTCCCGTTCCTTCAGAAACTCTCATAATCCCCTCATCCGAACACTGAGAGTACAACTTCTAAAACCAACAATTGTCTGGATACCGCGAGTGAGGAAGTTAAAAGAAACATCGTCCGAGTAATCTGGGTGAGAAAGGTAAAAGCAGCAGTTGTCCAAACACTGCGAGTGCGAATGGTAAGAGCCACAGTCATCCAACATTCGAGTGCGGAAGGTAAAAGCCACAGTCATCCCAACATTGCGCACAGGAAACGTATGAGCAACAATTATTGGCCAAAACAACAGTTAGCGAGACATTATAAGCCTAACTCGCAGAGCAACAGTAATCGGAGCATAGCAAGCATGATACGGAAAATTACAGCCTAATGACGTTTTCTGATGATATGGGATAGTGGAGCAAAAGGCAACATGACAGTACTTCTCGCCCTAGACACACCAATGTAATTATAAAATGGACGGTATCTGTGCGTATGCGTACATGGTAAGAGGGTAGTTATTCCATACTAAGACGAGGAGGGTTAGCACATGTCGAATGAAGGATATAGACACTTATATATATGTTGCATGGTAGTTATCACGATGATTGCGGGCTGCGGTTCAATGGCGGAAGCGCCTGTTCCGAACACATCTTCAACCGGATCAGCGAGCCTATCATCAACTGAATCAAGCACATCATCAGCTGCATCATTATCCAGATCACCGAGCACTTTATCCACCGCATCTTCAACTGAATCATCGAATGCATTGTCAGTTAAGCCCGAATCGGGGAAGCTGCTCGCCGTTGCTTCAGAAGGGCCGAATACGAAACGGGCAGCGGACATGCAGCCCACTCCAATCAGTCATGACGGCACGGCCATTCTCGTCAATAAACAACATGCGCTGCCGGATGAATATGAGCCAGATGATTTGGTGGACCCGAAGGTGAGATTTATTTTCCGCGAGAAATCAGAGAAACGTCTCATGCGTCGAGAAGCGGCGCGGGCATTGGAACGAATGTTCGCTGGTGCGGAGAAGGACAGCATCTTTTTGGCGGGCGTCTCGGCATATCGTTCTCTAGCGGCGCAATCGTGGATTTATCGTCAATATGTGAAAAAGCACGGCAAAGAGCAAGCAATGTCCTATAGCGCCGAGCCTGGACACAGCGAGCATAAGACGGGGCTTGCGATCGACGTATCTGGGAGCGATGGGAAGTGTGCGGTACAAGATTGCTTTGCCGGCTCCGCAGAAGCCGAATGGATCGCTCGACATGCACCTGAGTACGGATTCATACTGCGCTATCCGAAAGGCAAAGAAATGGTAACGGGCTATCAATATGAGCCTTGGCACTTGCGGTATGTCGGTGTGGAGAGAGCAGTGGAGATGGCGGAACGCAAGCTGACGCTGGAAGAATATGTATACACGTCCACGACTGCATTGACGGAAAATAAATCTGAACAATAAGAAAGAGAGCCACCTATGGGCTTGACAGTCAAGGCCATAGGTGGCTCGAACTTTACTTGCCCGATCCTAGAACAGTAAGGAACGGCTAATGATGACCAACAAAATGAAGAGTACAAGGATGACACCTGTACTTGTAAAACCGCAGCCAAAACCGCCTCTAACTTCGGACATCTGCTCATAACCCCTTTCGTGTGGAGAAATTGAATTACCTTATATTTGTATGTACTTGATATCGACCTTGATTGGACACTAGCGGGGTTTTGTCTGCAAAAACTATATTTACGCCATAATTCCATTGCAATGCGATGATTTTTATGAAGATAGGCTTTCTGATGAAAGTCGAAGGGGCAGGCCGATGTTTCTAGAGGCCTGCCCCTTCTATTGCTACTATCCTTGCGTTAACATGGCTTAAAACCCCTTATACTGAGGTTCTTCCGCTTCTAACTGCTGCACTCGTCCTTCTACCTGCTGAATAACTTGCTGGGTTTGTTGGGCGGCGTTTGTGTACATATTTTTAGCTTCCTGATTTTGTGTGCCTAAGGCAAACTGCTCAAGGTCGGCCTGGACGCCTTTCAACGAAGCCAAACAGGTTTTTACTTGAGATCCTACTGTCATGGTTTCACCACCTTTATCATCGAATCACAAATAATAAGTTGTCCGAAAGTTTCCGGAAACATACTCTCCGGTTACGATTCATTCCACGCAACATAAAATCCGCTTGTTAGACAAATAATTACTTGTAGCAATTTCATTCGTTCAAAGGGGGATGACACTCATGCCGCAATGGCTAGAAATTACATTAAGAACGCTGGTTGCCGTAGTCACGCTATTTATATTGACCAAGCTTCTTGGAAAGAGACAGGTCTCTCAGTTATCGGTATTCGAATACATAACGGGGATCACGATCGGGAGTCTTGCCGCTTATGTTTCTTTAGATCTGGAGGATAATTGGTTCTTAGGGTTGGTGTCTTTAGGTGTGTGGACTGCCGTGTCGCTGGGCATCGAGTTTCTACAGCTTAAAAGCAAGACGATGAGAAACATTATTGACGGGAAGGCCACCGTACTCATCAAAGACGGTAAAATTTTAGAGGATAATCTGAAAAAAGAGCGTATTACGTCCGACGAGCTGTTGGAATTGCTGCGCAAGAAAAATGTATTCCGCGCGGCTGACGTGGAATTCGCCATCATGGAAACGAGCGGTGAAGTGAACGTGATGCCGAAGCTGGAACACACGCCGCTCACGCCAAGTCATCTCGGGGTTAAAGTCGCACCGGAGAAAGAACCTCTGGCGCTCATCATAGACGGGCAGGTGTTGGAGCAGCCGTTAATTGCGCTAGGAAGAGACGAGACTTGGCTGGAAGAAGAGCTGGCTAAGCTGGGTGTCACGGATACGAAGGACGTCTTTTTGGCTCAAATCGACAGTTACGGGAAGCTGTATGTGGACCTGATGAACGATCAAATCAAGGTGACGATGCCGCAGACAGAGGCCGAAGCGCTCGCCAAATTGAAAAAATGTGAAGCTGACTTGGAATTGTTCAGTCTGTCGACTCAAAATGAAGAGGCAAAATCGATGTATGAACAATGTTCAAAAACGCTGCAAACTATCATTACAGACCTTAGACCTTACTTGATTCGATAACAGAGAGAGGCTCAAATATTGCTTAAAATTATATACTGCATACATTTTGCATGAAGGGGTGCTGACATGCTTAAAGGACAGCAAACGTGGAAGTTTCAACATCCGCCCGTCATTATCGGGACGTCGGCTATCGTCGGCCCGGAAGAGGGACAGGGGCCGCTCGCGACCGATTTCGATCTGATACATGAACAGCTGGATTTACAGGAGCAAACATGGGAAAAGGCGGAACGTAAGCTATTGGAACAAGCGACGCACATGGCCATCACGAAGGCGAACCTGACCGCCAATCATATCGATTATTTCATCGGCGGAGATTTGCTCAATCAGATCATCAGCAACAGCTTTGCCGCTCGTTCCCTCAATATGCCCTTTATCGGAGTATTTGGCGCTTGCTCCACATCGATGGAGTCGCTCGCGCTTGCTGCGCTTCTCATCGACTCAGGCAATGCGGATTACGCGCTGGCAGCCACCTGCAGCCACAACTGTACGGTGGAGAAACAGTTCCGATATCCTACGGAATATGGAGCGCAGAAGCCGCCGACTGCGCAGTTTACAGTGACCGGAGCGGGAGCCGCCGTCATCTCAAGCCGGGGAACAGGCCCGAGAGTGACCTCGGCGACGATTGGCAAAGTGATGGACATGGGCTTGAAAGACCCATTCAATATGGGAGGAGCGATGGCGCCGGCTGCTGCGGATACGATTCGCACGCATTTTCATGACACGGGGCGGAAGCCTGAGGATTACGACCTAATCGTTACAGGCGACTTGGCGTCCGTCGGTCATCCGATTGTGAAAGATTTATTAAAGAGAACAAAAATATATATCGACAACACGACATTTAACGATTGCGGGCTGATGGTGTTCGATATCGAGAAGCAAGCCGTGCAGGCCGGTGGAAGTGGAAGCGCATGCTCGGCCGTGGTGACGTATGGACACATTTTGAAACGGATGAACAAGGGGGAGCTGAAGCGGGTGTTGATCGTTGCGACAGGCGCCTTGTTATCGCCGCTCTCTTACCAGCAAGGGGAGAGCATTCCTTGCATCGCGCATGCCGTGTCGATCGAGATGGATTAGCGAGGGACGAGTACGAATCATCACGAAATCCGCCTAATCGAGGCGGTAAAAAGGGGGGAATACGATGAACCGGGGATGCTGGATCTTGATCGTGCTGTTGCTGTTCATAAGCATTGTGCCGTCTGCCTGCCAGAAAGGGGAGATACAGCAAGGTGCTCAACCCCGCATCAAGTCGGTTCAGCCCGCAGCATCAACCAAACGTGTCATCCTCGTCATCCTCGATTCGATGATGGATAAGCCGCTGCAGGAAGCGATTCGGAACGGACAAGCTCCGGCATTGAAATTTCTGATTGATCGAGGTCATTACAAACCCGATGTGGTCAGCACGTTTCCGACGATGTCCGTGACGATTGATAGCACGATACTAACCGGCTCCGGTCCGGATGGGCATCACGTGCCTGGTCTCGTCTGGTATAACTCACGAGAAGGCAGAATAGTCAGCTATGGGACTGCACTGTGGGAGACGTTGAAGCTTGGTGTGGGCGACGTGTTTATGAACAGCTTGTACCGGTTGAACAACGTTCACCTGAATAAGCAAGTTAAGACGATACATGAAGAGTTGGCCGCAAGAGGAGTAGAGACGGCGTCTATCAACGGAATGGTGTATCGGGGAACGACAGAACATCGTCTGAAGGTGCCAGCCGCGTTCGCGGACAGCACCTCATTGCCACGGGACCTGAAAACGTTAGCGCCGAAATGGTTCTCTCTAGGCGTTCTGTCCAGACTGAAGCCGGACGATGTGAGGAATACTCATGCATGGCAAAGCTATGGTCTGAACGATGAATTCTCGGCTGACGAGCTCATCTATTTGATTGAGCAAGATCGTCTTCCGTCATTTACCCTCGTTTATTTGCCGAACAATGATCATGATGTTCACCGTAAAGGGCCAGCGGAGACGCGTGGCATCGAACGGGCGGACAAGCAACTGCAGCGGGTATTTCAAGCGTTCGGTTCTTGGGATGCGGCCATGAAAGACAACGTGTGGATCATTGCCGGAGACAGCGGCCAGACCTATATCGAACGGGAACGCGAGCGTTCCATCATCGATTTGAGGCAGGTACTGAATTCGTATCGCATCGCCGCATTGAGCAAGCCCGTCACGAAGCAGGATCAGATCGTGCTCGCCGTGAATGAACGGATGGCCTATGTGTATATCAACGATTCGAAAGTAGCAAAAGCAGAAGCAGTCCGCCGCTTGCAGCAAGAGAAACGGATTGATGTGATTGCATGGCGGGAAGGCGGAGACATTCTTGTTCGATCCGGACGTAACGAACAAGAACTAACTTATCGGCCGAATGGAAACGTTCGTGACAGATACGGGCAAACATGGAACATACGAGGTGATATAGGGCTCCTCGACATGTCACTGCGGAAATCGGATAAGAGGCTAGAGTACGGCGATTATCCCGATGCGCTCATGCGGCTTCATAGCGCGCTTTCGTCGCACGAAGGCAATTTCGTCATCGTCACAGCCGCGCCGGGCAGCGAATTCATTGGAGAGAGCTCGCCAACTCATAGCGGCGGCGCCGGACATGGTTCGCTACATAAGCAGGATACACACGTTCCGCTCCTCATCAGCGGCTCGGAGACTCGTCCGGATATATTCCGACTTGTGGATGTGAAACGATGGATCATGAACGAACTAGGTCATTAACCAACTATTACAATCGCACATATAATACGTTACTGATCTGAGTAGAAGGATGTGTAACGTAATGGAAATACCGGTTACCGGGTTCGTCGTTCATTCGGAAGATGGGTCCGGACATCATTCGCACGGTTTGTATATCACGTCATGGAACGGAAGACCTGTCCATACCCATAAGTTTGCAGGGCAGACGTCGGTTGATGTCGGTCATCGTCATCAATATGCCGGTACGACAGCGCCTGCGCCGAGTGGAGTCCCTCACATGCACGAATACTACACTGTTACTTCGTTCGATGATGGCCATACTCATATTATCCAGGGAGTGACCGGCCCAGCCGTCCCGCTTTCAGGTGGAGGACACTACCATTTGTTCGAGGGTGTCACGACGGTTAGCGGCATGATTCCGCATAGTCATGCCTACAGCGGGCGCACAGGCAACGAAGAGTAAATGAAAATCGGGTGGTCCGGGCAGGAGTGTTCCTGCCTTTTTCATTTTTCACGTGCAGCGTGTACAATGGATTCATCAAGATGGGAATAGAGAGGAATGGAACTGCATTGATTCGTACACTAGCGCTGACGAAGGACGCCACACTGCTGCATAATTCGCCGCTCGAACGATTGAGAGCTGCGGATATCGAATGGTATTGGGTTGATTTCGATAGTCCAAGCCATGAAGAAGCAGCCTTATTGGACCGTGTTTTTCATTTTCATCCGTTAGCGATTGAAGACTGTCTTCACTTTCTGCAGCGCCCGAAAATGGATTATTACGGAGATTACAATTTTTTTGTGCTTCATGCTTTAAACCAACGGACTTTGGATGCGGAAGAAGTTGATTTATTTGTCGGGGGCAACTATGTTGTCTCCTTTCACCTGCAGCAATCGGAGGAGCTTGAAGAGGTGTGGGAGAAAATATCAGTGAATGAAGCGATATGGGCAAAAGGGCCCGTCTATATCGCCTATCTTGTTATGGATAAACTGGTGGATCAATATTTCCCTGCCGTGTATCTGATCGAAGAAGCTGTCGATAAGTTGGATGACAATCTGAAGAGAGCGAACGGGAATCGATTGATGGACGAACTGTTCGACATCCGCGGAGATTTGCTGAAGCTTCGGCGGACGATAAATACGATGCGTGATTTACTGTACCGTATTTTGAATTCTGAGCGGCTGGCTGCTTTTAAAGAGCACCATGTCTATTTTGTCGACATTCACGATCATTTGCTGCGTCTGTCTGAATTGATCGAATCCAATCGGGAAATGACGGCAGATATACGTGACAGTTACACTTCTTTTAACTCCAATCGGATGAATAGCATCATGATGACGCTCACGATTATTTCTTCCATTTTTATTCCGTTAACGTTTATCGCTGGTGTATACGGGATGAACTTTGAATTCATGCCAGAGCTGAAATCACATTATGGATACTTTATCGTATTGATAGTGATGGTTCTAATCGGTGTGGGGATGTACTTGTGGTTTCGGAGAAAAGGCTGGTTCAAAGTGTAATGCCCATATAGACTACTAATAGAAATAATACGATTAAATATTAATGGCATTAACATATTAAAAGTGTGCTAGAAGGCGGAGTGGAGTATAAATGATGTTCCTCGCATTTGGATTAACGCCAGACCCGCAAACCTCTGAGAGTGCATTTAGAACGAGCGGTTCACAAAACGAAAATGGATACAGCAATCCGAAGGTAGTCGCCATACCGCAACTTTACGTATGATCTCGCCAAGATTCAAATTCAATAGCAATGTAAGTGAACAGAACTCTCTCGACTTTGTCGGAGGGTTCTCTTTTTGTGTGATCGTGATGTGCTGGCGAAAAGATGGTAAGATAGTACGGTGAAATCGTCAGAGATAAGGGGGAAACCAACTTGAAGTGGATGAAGTCCTTGTGTCTGCTGCTGCTTACGTTATTTGTGCTGGCCGGCTGCAGTCCTTCCGTTGCGCCTATATCGGACACGAAGCCATTAACCGGGTTTCAGGAGGTAGCGGACTATATCAAGGCCCATCAGGCGCTGCCGGAAAGCTTCATTACGAAGAAGGAAGCCGAAGCGCTCGGGTGGCAAGCGAAGAAAGGCAATTTGCATGAGGTGGCCCCGGGGAAGAGCATCGGCGGAGATGTGTTCCGCAATAGGGAAGGGAAGCTGCCGAAGAAGAAGGGCCGGGTCTGGTACGAAGCCGACATCAACTATGAGTCTGGCTTTCGGGGGAAGGACCGCATTTTATATTCCAGTGACGGCCTCATATATAAGACGGAAAATCATTATGAGACGTTTGAACCGATGAATTGAATGAAGAGCAGCAGAGAGGAAGGTTGGGAATGCGCACCATTATTTTGGATGGCCATCACTATGAGACCCGCGATCAGCTGCACGACGCATTGAAGGAGAAGCTGGAGCTTCCGGATTATTACGGCTGCAATCTTGATGCGTTGTGGGACTGTCTGACCGGGTGGATTGAGCTTCCGCTTTTGATTCAATGGACTCACTTCGAACAGAGCGAGATCCATCTGGGAGACTATAGCCACCAACTGCTGGATCTGTTCCGTGAGGCTGAGGAAGAATTAGCAGGGTTTCAACTGCTCGTAGAATAATAGGCTGTGTCCCGTAAAGCGGGGTATTAGTTCGTCGAAACCAACGAGCGAATACCCTATTTTTTGTTTATAATGGTTATAAATAAAAAAGATTGCAGACGGAGGGAGCGAATATGGGCAGCGAGATTGCCATTGATGAACTTCAGGCCTTCAAGATGATAGCTGAAACGATTAACCGTTCGAGGGAGCTTCCGACGTTATTGAATAATGTATTGCGCACTTTGGTGGAAATTACGGGGCTCAAAGCCGGATGGATTTTTCTCATTGAGGAGAAGTCAGATTATACGCTGGCGGCTGATTACCAGCTTCCGCCGGCGCTGGATGCGGATGGCAAGCATCATATGAAGCATGGCTCGTGCTGGTGCATTGACCGGTACCGGAAGGGAAAGATTCTGCAAGCGGACAATACGCTCAATTGCAAACGGTTAGAGGATGCCGTGAAATATCGGTGGGGCGATACCGAAGGCATTACGCATCATGCCACCATCCCGCTTCACGCAGGAGAACGGCTATACGGAATTCTGAATGTGGCTGCGCCCGGCAAGGAACAGTTCCATGCCAAAGAATTGATGCTGCTGCAGTCGGTCGCCTATCAGATCGGAACCGCGATCGAACGAACTCTGCTCTATCAATCCCGCCTGAAGCGGGCTGAGCTATTGAATCGGTTGAGCGGTTTGTCGCTTAGTCTGGGAGGCGTGGTCGATGTGAAGCAGATTCCGGAAATCGTCGTACGCGCCGTCGGGGAGCACCTAGGGTGTCCGGCTGCAGCCGTATATATTGCGGAGGGCGGCAAGCTGTCCCGGCATATCAAGCTGGAGAACGGAAAGATGTCGCGGCGGGTCCAGCGTTCGGGCTCAACGGCATTGGGTCCAATCTGGACCGCATATGCAGAGAGCAAGCCTCATGTCTGGAACGAGGTCCATGACCGTTCTGATGAGCGCCCCAGCTCATACCGGTATATGGCTTCGCAAGCAGCCATACCCGTCCTCCTGCGGGATAAGCCGATTGGCGTCATCCACGCGGGCAGTGCGGAACAGAAGCATATCGATGCCGTGATGATGGAAATGCTTCAGTTGGTGGCTGAGCATATGTCCCGCGCCTATGAGACAGCACAGTATCATGAACAGCAGCTCCATTTGCTTATGTTGCAGGAACGCAACCGATTGGCCCGGGATTTGCACGATTCGGTATCCCAGAAGCTGTTCGCCCTGCAATTGACGGCGCGAGGGATGGAGAGCTTGCTGTCGGCTCCAGCCTCCTCACCCGGCTTCCAAGGGGAGTCCATCATGTCCGCTCTGACGGAAATGCAAGAGTTGACGAAGGATGCGGTATGCGAGATGCGTTCGCTCATCTGGCAGCTGCGCCCCGCCGGGTTGGAGGAGGGCCTTCTTACGGGGCTGATCCGGTACGGCAAGACGCAGGGCGTGCTGGTGATCGCTCACTCCGAGATCATGCTGGAGTTGCCCCGCTATTTGGAGGAGACGTTATTCCGCATCGGGCAAGAAGCGCTTAATAATGTGCGCAAGCATGCACGGACGAACACGGCACATATGCGACTATATACGGAAGGCGGGCAGGTTGCGCTAGAAATTACGGATGAAGGGGCTGGCATCGTCGCGTCCGAGCTGCAGCTGAGCGCAGGGGTAGGCATTACCGGCATGCGCGAGCGGGCGGAAGCGTACGGAGGCACGTTCAGTATGGAGAGCGGCTCCCGCCGGGGGACCCTTATACGGGTTATGCTGCCTTTGAAGAAGGAAGGGAATCGATATGGCGATTAAGGTATTGCTTGTGGATGATCATACGGTGGTGCTGCGCGGGCTCCGCTTCTTCTTAAGGATGCAGCGAGATATCGAGGTGATCGGCGAAGCGTTGAATGGGATTGATGCAATACGAATGTCGGAAACGTTGAAGCCGGATGTCGTCGTCATGGATTTGATGCTGCCTCAGATGAATGGAATCGAAGCGACACGGCACATCCGGCAGCATCTTCCGGACACGAAAGTGCTTGTATTGACGTCTTATTTCGATAAAGATCACGTCGTTCCGGCCATTCAAGCCGGAGCCAACGGCTATTTAATGAAGGATATTATGCCGGATGAGCTCGTGCAGGCCATTGTCGGCGTGCATCAAGGCCAAGTTCAGCTTCATCCGGGCGTGACCGAGCAGTTGATGTCGCACTTGGCCTGTCGTCCGCAGCCGGAAGACAACGAACCTAATCTGGAGTCGCTTACGCATCGGGAGAAGGAAGTGCTGCGCCTGATCTCGCTGGGCAAGAGCAACAAGGAGATCGCCGCTGATATTCACATCACGGAGAAGACCGTCAAGACGCATGTAAGTAATTTGCTTGGCAAGCTGGGAATGTCCGCCCGCACGCAAGCGGCGATATTTGCAGTGAAAAAGGGCTTAGCAGAATAGTTCAACTACAACTAAAGTCGTAGAAAAGTCCGATCAAAGATCGGGCTTTTTTGGTATGCCGGTGTCCGTCTGCCCGCCGACGCGAACCCGCTCCGGGACCTGTTATGCTAACGTTACAGGACGATATGCAATTCCGCTGTAATATCATAACCCGGCATAATCCGCTCTGGGAAATTGAACGCAAGGGAGAAAGTCAAATGAATCAAGTATTGTTCGTGAAAGCCAATTGCCGTTCCGTTGAACAGTCCGTCAGCGTAAAACTGTATCATGCGTTTTTGGAATGCTACCAGAAAACAAACCCGTCTGATCGCATCACTGAGCTGGATTTATATGCCGAGGAACTGCCTTACTATAACAATGACATGATGAACGGCATGTACAAGCTCCGGAAGGACGAAATACTGTCGCCAACGGAACGAAATAACGTCAACCTAATCATGCGCTATCTAAACCAATTCGTCGCGGCGGATAAGGTCATATTCGCTTTCCCGATGTGGAATACGACGGTTCCGACTGTGCTGCACACGTATATGGATTACTTGAATCAGCCGGGAACGACGTACCGTTATACACCGAACGGAGCGATCGGGCTCATGCATAACAAGAAGGTCGCCCTTTTGCATGCGCGAGGAGGCGTCTATTCCAGTGGTCCGGCCGTTGAAGAGGAGATGGCGGTGCGCTTCATGAAGCATAATCTGAAGCTGTTCGGTATCGATGATATCGTCACCGTTATCGTCGAAGGACATAATCAATATCCAGAGCAGCAGCAACGCATCATTGAAATGGGCATCGAGGCGGCATCGAAAGCAGCAATCGCTTTTTAGAGATTAGGGAGCGCGCATAGAAGGGGGGCGCACGAAGCTGAAAATAATGATGGTAGAGCCTAACCCGAGAGCATGGATATGGCTGTGGAAATACAGGGACATGTTGATTGGGAACAATCCAATCCTGGCGTCGGCCGAAATCGATGTGCTGTATCTTCATCAGCGGCATATGTAAGTCGAGCAAGAAGAGCATGAGGAGTACCGTCCGAATGCGGTCGGTGCTCCTGAACATCCATTTCATATTAAAGAGGAGGACATTGCCATGAAAATACAAGAAATCAGGTTGCATACGAGCGACTTGCAGAATATCAAGAGGTTCTATTCCCAAGTGCTAGGACTGCCAATTATGCATGAACACGGGGGAGGCATCACGTTTCAAGCAGGTGCCTCACAGCTTACCTTCGTACACAATAACGAGGCTGAGGCTGGACGTCCGTTTTATCATTTCGCATTCAACATAACTGAGAGTAAAATAGAGCAATGCGTGGAATGGCTGAAACGGAAACAGGCGGCTATCCACTGTATAGAAGGGAAAGATATTCAGCACTTATCGCACTGGAATGCGCATGCCGTATATCTCTACGACCCCGCAGGCAACCTTATCGAATTCATTGCGCGGCATAATGGTCAGGACAGAGAAGCAGGCGAATCCGCTTCGTTCGGTGTGCCGGACATTCAATGCATCAGCGAGATCGGCCTGCCGGTCGAGGATGTGCCAGAAGCGGCAGCAGTCCTGAAGGAGCGCTATGGGGCTGACGTGTACATAGCGGCTTATCCGCTCTTTGCGCCACTAGGCAATGAGGAAGGGCTGTTGATTCTATGTTCTACGCAGCGGAAATGGTTCGGCACCGACAAGTACGCAGCGATCCATCCGATAGAAATTGTGTTGCGCGACTCTGTCCGCGATGATGCTCAGTTTCTGCAATATCCGTATCGGATGATTAGACAAGATTGAAAAATGGAACCGGAATAGAAGCAAAACAGCCTTTGATCGCGAGGATCAAAGGCTGTCTGTACGATTACAAGAACACGAAATAGATAACAGCGGCCAACACGAGGCGGTACACCGCGAACGGAACCAGCTTCACCTTGTTAATCAGCTTCAGGAAGAAGCGGATCGAGATTAATGCGAAGATGAAGGCGCTGATGAATCCGATAATGAAGAACGGCAGCGCATCAACGGTGAAATCCTTCCAATGCTTCAGCAGCGACAAGCCGCTCGCGCCCGCCATGACCGGTACGGCCATAATGAAGGTGAAGTCGGCTGCCGCGCGGTGGCTCATGCCTAATAGAACGCCTCCCGAAATGGTCGATCCGGAGCGGGAAAATCCCGGCCACAGGCCCAAACATTGAAACAGACCGATACCTAATGCTTGCTTGTACGTGATCTGGTCGACCGTCTTCGCGGATGGCTTGCTCGGGCGGAACCAGTCCGCCGCTAACATCAAAATGGCTCCGAGCACCAGACCGATGAGCACCGTCTGGATAGAGAACAAATATTCATCGATATAGTTTTCGAAGAGGAGCCCGAGGACTGCCGCCGGAATCAACCCGACGATAACCTGCGTCAGCTTCAGCCGGCGTCCTCTGCCAAGTTCCGGGTGTACCGGCCCTTTCTTCAAGCCTAAGAGATGCATGAATCGATCCCAGAACACGACGACGACCGCCAGGATGGAGCCCAATTGGATGACAACCTTAAAGGTGTTCGCAATCGAAGGAGTGAATAGTTCCTTGGAGTGCAGCAAAAAATCATCCACTAAGATCATGTGTCCAGTCGAAGAGACCGGAGCAAATTCAGTCAAGCCTTCTACAAGTCCCAGTATAAAGCCGACAAACATTTCCCACCAATTCAAAATTTCACTCTCCCATTTCCAGCCTGTCCTTCTAACTTAGAGATATAACATTTGTATTATATAGGTTTTTGAACGGAGATGGTAGTCGTTGGACTAACAGTCTAACATCGAATACAAAATAATGGAATAAAAATAATATCATTACAATATTATGAATCAGGATATTGTTTGGAGCATGTGCAAAATAGGAGGTTGATGGGTTGAAAAGAGTTATGTCACTTGTTTTATTTGTTGTTTTATTACTCACCATGTTTGTTGGCACCCCGGTCCAAGCACAGAACGAGGACTACGACACGGATTTAACTTATGAAAGTAATCCGGAAGTTACATCCAATCTCGATGAAATTAAAGAAAAGATTTCGGAGCTCCAAAGGCGAGGTTACATAGGAGATGAAAGTAGTCTGAATGAAATCAATCTTCCGGGTCAGCAGCAGGCCAGCTACGACAATGTAGAATTATTGGCGGAAACCTACGTCCTTGTCGGTTTAGATACGGATACATATAAGACGATTGATATTGATCAACTTATTTTAGACAATGGTCCCGCGGATACAGAAAAACCATTAAATCTGGTATTTTATACATTGAAAATTACAGATTTTATAGGAAATCCAAATACAACCGAAGCCGATTTTGTCCATTCTGCCGCTGTAACTTCAGCATTAGGCTGTTGTAGTTTTCCGAAAGATTATACAATAAATAGCTCCGTATACCAAAGTACTGACGGTACTATTTATGCTGAATTTGCTAAAAAAATTGAAACTGTAAAAATTCGTGAGGATGTTAATATAGTCACCAGAATCAATACCACATTTTACTGGAAGTCTGACGCCACAGCGTATGCTAATTTTAAAGACGCTTCGAATCTGGCGGCTTCTGGAACTGAAGGCCCTTTCCTCTTAAATAAAAAGGGTGTAAAGTATCCTGAATATACCGATAATAATTCAAAGCTGGTGCTAACAAAACCTGCTTCTACAACTTGGACGAAGGGGAATATAGGTTGCGGTTTAACGCCGACAGAGAGAATAAAGTACAGAGACTATTATGACACTAGTTATGGCAGTATAACATGGGTAGATAATCTAGGCAGGGTTAAGTATGAAATTCATCACATTAGACCGTGTAATTATGGCGGCACCAATATTTATGATAATCTTATACCGTTACCCTATGATTTTCACCGAAAAGTAGTGACACCTTGGTGGTCGTCATATTAATATGAGGACGAGAGTGAAAACACTAAAATCACGCCCTATCATCACAACATTTGGAGGATTATATGTCGATTGGAAGTATTTGTGGATCATTAAAAGACAGACTATGTGAAAACAGCACTCTAAAAGTGCAGCATGCGGGCGGAGAATTATATATGACCTATTTCTCCTGGAGGCAGCCTGCTAATAAAGATAAAATCAATACTTTGCAAGAGAATAGCGGGTGGAGGCTTCCTAGAGATTTTATAGAGTTTTTGTTAGTTTCAGATGGAGCTTCTTTATTTTGCAATAAAATGGATGAAAGCAGAGTAGAACTTTACAGTGTAAATGAAATAAATGAATACTACGAAGATTATGCCAAAGGAGACGGATATTTGAGAACATATCCGCCCGAATGGGTGATGATTGGGGAATATAGCGGATATGGGGAATATTTTTTTATTGATAGCAAAAAAGTTAAGGATGGCGAGAACCGCTGTATGATTAACGTTTCAGTAGGCAATATCATCTCAATGGAAATTGATTTTACTACTTGGCTTGATCGATTAATTGTTGCTCAAGGAGAACGTTTCTGGCTATGGAACGAGAGCAAGTACATAGATATATAAACCAATTTAACTGTATATGAGAGTTATCATCTGTGTTATTTTTCAGGGTTCGCTTATAGAACTTATAAAGTGCCCTTGGTGTGTATTCACTAATTGTTTAGGAGGAACGCAGAAATGAGAAAAAAGCTATTTGTATTACTGATGGTTTTTGCTGTATTTTTCTCCTTAGGAACAAGTGTTTTTGCTAAAGAATTCAATTTCGACCTCAAAGATGGTAATTTTTTTGGAGTACTAACATCGAGCGGCGATTATGACAAACTGAACTTTAACCCTTATGAAATTATCGGAAAAACCCTGTATTTCCAATTACATGGCCCTTCAACTTCTGTATATAAAGTTCAATTATACGAGGGTAGTTCTAGTAAAAAAACGCTCGACCAAGGGGATATAGGTATCTATTCCAATTTTATCGCCGGAAAAAACTATTATTTCAGAATATCCACTAAAAAATTCGATAAAAACTCCAACGACCGTGATTATAAACTGAGTGTATGGTACTATAATACGAATAATCAGAAAGTATACATTACGAAGTAATAGTTTAGCACCAAGGGTGCTTTATGAGTTCTGAAAACAGCGATCCCGTTTATTATAATAGCTCTTTTATGCAAATGGTCTCAACCGTGCTTAATCGCACGGTTTTTTTATGCGATTATATCTGTCGAGCTGAAAAAGGAGTTATCCTCTAACGGCTGTAACTCATTCATTGACCACGTAGGTTTAGAGGAGATGTGCAGTCACATTTGAGGAAGCACAGCAGGCTTATACTTCCGGAGCGAGTCATGTTACGCATTGGTTTGTCGCACGCGCCTGATTCATCATAATATGGCAAGAGATAGGACGTATTTCTCCCATGTCAATGTCAATATGCAGATTGCGCGGAACCTGAGGTTGAATCGTCTCTATTAGATGCTGGTGATGTCATTTGACTCGCTGGCATTTCTTTTTTTTGAAATATTTTTTCGTATATGATGTAAGATAATCGACCGCCCTTTCGTATAAGTAGTGGAACTTCAATATGCAGCAGAAGGATCGGGGATGAATGGATGAATCGGATGTCAGATGATTGAATGAGAAAATAGATAGAGACGGACTGAATCAGCAATGATAGATTATAACATTAATTCGCACTATAGACAGAGATGGAGGATGCGAGTGGTGAACGAAGATCAGGAGTGGGTGTCTCAAGTATTGGCCGGTCATACGTACAGTTACGCCCACCTTGTAAACAAATATAAAGGAAGGCTATGCGTGCTGCTCGTCAGCATGGGCAATTCGCAGGCCGATGCGGAAGACATCGCACAGACTGCGTTCGTCAACGCCTATAAGCACCTGAAGAAGTATGATCCGGAGCGCTCATTCTCGGCTTGGCTCTACCGGATTGCCGTTAATCTGAGCGTGTCGCAATGGCGCACACAGAAGAACAGGCAGTGGACGGAGCTTCAGGAGACGCTCGTAGCCGTAGAGCCGACGCCGGAGGATATAGTGCTGCAGGAAGAGAAGAGACAGCAAGTGAATGAGGCGATGAATCGCTTGACGGCTCCATATCGGACCGTGCTATTCATGCGTTACAATATGGACATGAGCTACAAGGAAATCGCCGACGCGTTGAGCGTTCCGGTGACGACGGTACAGGTTCATCTGCACCGGGCGAAAAAGAAAATGAGAGACATGCTCGTTCAAGAGGGGGGATTCGCTTGAATTGCACGGACTTTCATCGGCTGATGGATGAGGAACGCCCGCTTACGAAGAGGGAGCTGGCCGCTGTGGAGCAGCACGCCGATTCATGCTTGTCATGCGCCGCGTTGTTGGAGTCGGATGATGAGGCGAATGAGTGGGACATCGGGCAAGACATGCCGGAAGCCGCGGTATCCGAAGGGTTCACGGATAACGTCATGCAAGAAATTCTCTCCTTGGAAGATGAGTCACAACGCCGGAGAAGGAGTCATAAGCGCGTCGGGCTGATTGCGGCCGGCATAGCATTCACCGTCACTGTTGGCGCGGCGGCTTCGCCGACATTCGCGGAAATGTTGAAGTCGCTGTTCGGGTATGGATATTATGTAAATGTGGATCATGCGGCAGAAATGGGGTTCTCGGAACGGGTGGAGGGCAGCGACACCGATCAACGAATCACGTTGTCCATTCACGAAATTCTTCCCGATTCGCCGCGCGTATACGTTGCCTATCAAATTATTAGAGACGGCAAGGTGTACGAACCTATGCTCCAGATAGATGGCAAACGCAACAGGCTATACGTGACGGATGAAGACGGTAATGAATATGAAGTTGACTCGATCGGTGGCGGCACGTCGGATACGACCATTTCGTATATCAATTTTAAGCTGCCGTACGGGCTAGAACATAAACAACTGACCCTTCATATGGATATCCGTGAAGTGGGCGGAAGGCGAGAAGGGGTTCCCTTTATCGAAGGTCTGGATAAGGAGCCGAACCCGAAGGTAGAAGGGCATTGGCAAGTAAGCGTTCCGTTCTCGTTCGCGAAAAGCACGGAAGCGACAATCCGAATTCCAATCGATCGTTCCTATACGACTCCGCAAGGCTTGAGCATCAATGTGCGCAATCTGGTCTTGACGCCGACGAAGACGCAACTAGGGCTGTCCCACCAATTGACAGAGGAAGCGGAACAGCGAAAATATCGGGTGAAGCCGCGGTTTTGGAACGAGCTGCAGAAGGATGAGCGCAACATGTACGAATTGAACCAACGCACCTTCATGTGGCAGCTTGTGGACGAGTCGGGCGCGGTCGTCAACGATACAAGCACGTCAAGCGCGCAGCTCGGCCGTTGGCCGCTAGGTCAAAAGCTGACGTTCCGCCTTGATTACGAGGAGCATAACGAGCTGTCGGATCTGTCGTTGACGTTCCGTCCGGCCGACGTACGCAAGGGGCCTGTCAAGCTGAAAGCGGGCGGAACGGAATTCATGTTGAGCTCGTTCAAGCTGGAACCGGATCTGCGCAATCCAAGCCAAACCAACGCCGTCATGGTTATCGAAGGAGTAATGCCGGCACCGCTCTATCGCGTTGCCCATTGGGTTCTCGCGCAAGGATCGGAATTGAAAGCGAACTTTATTTCCGTCGGGACGAAGACCAACGAGTACGAAATTAGAGAAACGGTAAGAAATACGGGCAAGATTCCACTGAAGTATGAGCTAAGAATAAAAGGCTATGAAGAGAAGTGGGAGAACGAGGAGTTGCAGCTTCTCGCTCCTGTCATTACGACACGGTATTACTACGAGGACGACGCGTGGTCGTTCCCTATTGAAGTTCCGCCTTCGTCTGGAATGAAACAGGAAGAGGGAAAGTAATATTTTGCACCGATATAACATACTGTGAGTGACGCACCGGCAGTACGGCACTGCCGGTGTTTTTGGTGTTATCATTCAGGTGCGGACAAGATTCACTGTATCTTTATGGATGGGTGCGTAGTTATAATGGAATTACTTAATTTTGGAGGTGTTCAGATTATGCGGCAAAGCTACAACGTAATCGCAAATCAACGAACGGAGAATAGAAAAAAACGAGCGGTAGAACGGCACGCGCGTATACGCGCATGCAGGTATTAAGGAAGCTGCGTATGCCTCATGTGACGTGCCGTCTGCCGGAAAGGCGGAACTGATTGAGATGAACTTACGCGCGTCACAAGTGTATATGATTATGATGTCTATGACGGCCCTTGCCACCTCTACGATGTCTACGACCTATGGGATTTATTTAATCGCGGAGCTTGGGCTGAACCCGTTCCAGCTTGTCATGATGGGAACGGTAATGGAGTGTACCGCACTCATCTTCGAAGGCGTCACCGGCGTCGTCGCCGATACGTACAGCCGTCGGTTATCGGTCATCATCGGGATGTTCGTGCTTGGCGCCGGATTTGTGTTGGAAGGCAGTGTGCAATGGATCGGCGCGCTGACCCCGTTCATTTCGGTGTTTATGTGGATTTTGGTTGCGGAATTTGTAAGCGGCTTCGGCTGGACCTTCATCAGCGGGGCTGATATGGCCTGGATCGTCGATGAAGTCGGTGAGGAGAACGTCGGGCATTTGTTCATGCGGGCGAAGCGGGTATCGTTGATCGCGGCCTTGCTTGGTATCGCACTGAGTGTCGGGCTGTCTACGGTGGCGCCCAATCTCCCGTTTGTGGCCGCGGGTCTGTTCTATTTAGGACTTGGCGTCTTTTTGATGTTATTCATGAAGGAGACGAAGTTTGTCCGTCCGGAGCGTACCGCTCATTCCACGCACTGGCATGAGATGAAGACGACTTGGGTGGCGGGCGCGAAGGTCGTGCGCCGTCATCCGGTGCTGCTGATGATCGTTGCCGTCACGCTGTTCAGCGGCGCGGCGTCCGAAGGTTACGACCGGCTGTGGGAGGCGCATCTCATTACCGATATCGGATTCCCGCAAGGCGTGCTGTCTTCCATGGCGATGTGGTTCGGCCTCATCTCCGTCCTGACAACGATCATCGGAATGTTGGCCGTGCGTGTCACGGAGAAGCGGCTGGATATGAGCAACGAGCAATCGGTCTTCTATGGCATGTTCGTGCTCACTGCGGCACATATCGCCGCCATCCTGTCGTTCGCCTTCTCGCCGAGCTTCGCCTGGGCGCTCGGATCGCTGCTTGCGATCGGTGTGATTCGCACGCTCAAAGAACCGATATATAATACTTGGCTGAACATGAACATTGAGAACAAGTCCCGCGCCACCGTCTTGTCGATGATTAGTCAGTCGGACGCGCTCGGCCAAGCGGCAGGCGGTCCGTTGGTCGGTTGGGTGGGGAACCGCATCTCCGTCCGGGCTTCGCTCGCGGTTGCGGCTGTGCTGCTGTCGCCGATTCTGGCCGTGTTCGCCCGGGTGCTGCGCAAGCGGTAAACATTAAAAAGGCAGGCGCTCGTCACGGGCGCCTGCCTTTTCTTTCATTAATGAATGCTGTTCTTTTGGAAGTTGCCGCCGAGCACGTCGGATACACTCTCAATCGCGATGAACGCCTTCTCATCGATCTCTTGCACAATCGCTTTCAGCTTAGCCAACTCCAGACGCGTGACGACGCAGTATATAATCTGCGTATCCTCCTTGCTGTAGCCGCCTCTGCCGTAGAGGAACGTCGTGCTGCGTCCCAGACGATCCAGAATCGCTTGCGATACTTCTTCGTACTCGGAAGATATAATCGTAACCGATTTGGATTCATTCAAGCCCTCAACGACAACGTCCATGACTTTGGAGGCAATGTAGAACGTGAATATGGAATACATCGCCGAATCCCAACCGAACACGAATCCTGCGACGATGAAGATAAATACGTTGATGAACAAAATAATTTGCCCGACAGGCACACGGGTTTTCTTCGAGAAGAGAATGGCCACAATTTCAGTTCCGTCAAGTGAACCGCCGAAGCGAAGCACGAGACCGACACCAAGACCTAGGATCAAGCCGCCGAACAGGACTGCCAATATTTTCTCATTCGTAAATGCATCGGCATGATGCAGCCACAAGGTCGTTCCCGACATGACCACGATACCGTACAAGGTGGAAAAGGCAAAGGTCTTGCCGATCTGCTTGTATCCGATGATTAGGAACGGGAGATTGATGATAAAAATGAATAGCCCAAGGGGCAGATTTGTCACTTTGGAGATGACGATGGAAACACCTGTAATTCCGCCGTCGATAACATTGTTCGGCACGAGGAATAATTCAAGCGCGACCCCCATTAATACAGCGCCTGCAGTAATAAAAATAAACCTCTTCAAGAAATCTAGGATAGTTAACTTCTTATGCGTTCTGGCCATACGATAAAATCCTTTCTTTATTAGTATGTATGAAGCTCACTTTTCGCAAAAAGTAGTTCTATAATAGCATTTCCCTATTTACAGTACAAACAGTCTTTTCATTATGAACGGTGCAATCGTGCTGCTAGTGTTTTGTCAACGCATTGCTGTGGCTGATTCTGAACGTTGTTCATAGGATACGCAACATGGTCGCGTAATATATTAAGCGCAGACTGAACCTTTTCCAGATTGGAAGCCAAGTATGGATAGGGTGCTTGTTTAAAAAGAGGGAGGTTATGTCTTGGTTCATTCGGTTCGAACTACGAAAAAAATAGGATCAAGGGGTTGGAGTTCCTTCGCGTTGGCGATTATCATCCTGCTGCTCATTTCGCTCACTCTATGGTGGGAGAGCCCGCCGGCAACGAAAGGGGCAGATGCCGAGGGACATGAATTTTCAGCGGAGAGAGCATTCAAGCATGTTGAAGTGATCGCACAGCACCCTCACCCCGTCGGTTCAGCGGAAAATGAGAAAGTGAGGCAATATTTGCTGCAACAGATGGAAGAGCTTGGACTGGAGCCGAAGGTTGATTCTTATCCATGGACCATAAAACGGAATGACATTACGGAATTATTCGATTTGCACAACATCATAGGCGTCCTGAAAGGTTCACAGGAAGGTAAAGTGCTTATGCTGACCGCGCACTATGACTCGACTCCCTTTGGTCCGGGAGCGAACGATGACGCTGTCGGCGTCGCCGCTTTGCTGGAAACGGCACGTGCCCTGCAGGCAGGGCCGCAGCTTGCCAACGATGTGTGGTTCGTGTTGACGGATGGCGAGGAGCCGGGATTGCTTGGTGCGACAGCGTTCTGGAATGAGGGGAATTACCGTGAAACTATCGGACTCGTGGCCAACTTCGAAGCGCGAGGCTCGAAAGGACCGGCTATCATGTTCCAGACGAGCAACGACAACGGTACGCTCATTTCCGAGTTTGCCTCATTCGCTCCTGCACCGGTCAGCAATTCGCTGGTCGGGGAGATTTATAAGACGATGCCGAATGACACTGATTTGACGGTGTCGCTGAAGGCAGGCATCCCTGGATTGAACTTCGCCCATGCGGATGGGTGGGATAAGTATCATAGCCCGCTGGATACGCCTGAATATGTATCTCTAGCCACGCTGCAGCACCACGGGGATAATGCGCTGGCTGCCGCCAAGCATTTTGGAAATGTGGATTTGAGTGATGTGGCTTCCGCTAATCGGGTCTATTTCAATTGGTTCGGTATACTGATTCATTATCCACAGTCAATGGTGCTGCCATTGACGCTGCTACTATGCGCGATGTGGGTATTTTCGCTCATTTTCTATATCCGTAAAGAGACGGTCTCGCTCAAAGGGGTCGCATATGGTCTGCTGGCCATAGTGGCGGGCATCCTATTGTCGCTGGCTGCAGCCTATATTTATTATAAGGTCATTGATGTATTAGGAATATTGAAACCGGAGCAGAGAAGCCCTGCGCCAGCAGTCAATCCAACGTTCTATAATATCGGGATAGTGCTGCTGGCCTTATTCGTGCACCTTATAGTTACACGATTTTTTAAGCGTAGAGTGAACGAGATGGAAATGGTTCTGTCAGGCATGCTGTTCTTTATCCTGCTGCTCGTCGGCACAACCTGGTTCCTTCCGGGAGCAAGCTATTTGTTCGCCTTGCCGCTCTGTGTTCATGCTATCGTTGTCGGATGCGCAATGAGACGGAAGCATCCGGCGGGCATATTGAATCGGGCGTGGTCCATTATTTTATGCGCTATATTGCCGATTACGCTGTTTACGAGTCTGTTTCATCTCCTGTTTACGGCGATGCCGCTTTCCAGTAATATCGTATGTGCGGCGTTATGTTCGATTCTCTTTGCGCTCCTGCACCCAATGATGTTGAGATTCATATCTGCTAGGCCACCAGAGCATCGTGTCGACTATTCAATAATATCTGGTTGATGAGAATGACACCGCGAATAATTCGGCAAAGAAGAAGCCCATGATATTGTTCGTGGGCTTCTTTTGATGAACTGTTCCTGGGGGGTCATATCAAAACTGCTTTTTGCACACACTCACCCTGTTTGATTTCCCCTTTTGTTCACTCTCCCAATACCTCAGATCGCATATGATTTGAGGAAAAGCAGAGATTCAGCCGTGAGATGAAAACCCGTATGACTACAGTCTTGTTTTTCTGAGGCAGCGGAAGAGTGAGGAAAAGGATGTTTTGATGAACCATCCCTTAGCGGAACAAACAGATGTGAACTATCTGGACAGGATTTTCAGAATATTTCTATGGTTCTTTGGTGAATGAGAACTAAATCCGATCCTCTTGCATCTAAGAGGCGAAAGCCAATTTAGATACAGGAGGAACAATACATGAAATTGTACAAAAAGATGATTGCGGCGTTGGCTGTATCCAGTATGATGCTTGCGTCGATGGAACCGGTATGGACGGTGGCGGTGGCGGCGCCAGCGAGCAAAGAAACGAAGGAGCAGAAGGAGAAGACGATTGCCGATCTGGATGCCAATTTGTTCAATCCTCTTTACCAAGCAGGGTGCTCCGACAGTGGAAGCCGAGATCAATATGAACAAAAAAGCAAGCATGATGAGAATTACGCCTGCCAAGGGCGGCATGAACTGACCGTCTATCGATTTCGAAAATATTTCTTAATCCTATAAAACTTTTTCAATCCTCCGTGTATCTAAGGGATGACTAAAAGGAGGAGACGACATGAATCAGAAGACGCTGATCGTTCGGGCGCAGCAGGGGGACACGGACAGCTTCGCGCTGGCGGTGCAGCACATCCAGGAACGATCGTACCGTATCGCATACAGCTATTTGCATGACGAAGCCGCCAGCATGGACGCAGTGTGCGATGCCGTAGAAAAGGCGCTTATCAACAAAAAAAAATTGAAGGACCCCGATAAATTCAATACTTGGTTTACACGAATCGTCATCAATCAGTGCAAAACCCATATCCGCAAAATGAAATCGATCGTCTATACGGAAGATGAAGACATTATGGGAATCGCGAAGCAGCCGCTGACGGACGAGATGCTGGATCTGAATGCGCTCATCGACGAACTGCCGCCGATGACGCGCATGCTCAACCAATTGAAATATATCCAGTCTACACGCTCGAAGAAATAGCGGAGATGACCGAGCTGCCTGTCGGGACGGTCAAGACGAAAATATATAGCACAATCAAGCTATTCAAGCAGCAGATGTATGCGGAACCGAAGGAGGCGAGAGTATGATGGATTATCAAGATGACGAAATCGAGCGCTTGTTCGAAAAGTTGCCTGAAGTTCCTGTGCCGGAAGGCTTGTTCAACGCATCGCGAAGCGGATTGATTCCACCGTGCGCCGCCGCCGCAAGAGCAAGGTCATGCGCCGCAGCTTGGGAACGGCCGCCGCCGGCATTTTGCTATTTTCCGGCTCGGTCATGTTCGTTCCATCCTTCGCCGTGTATGCGAAACAGATTCCGGGGATGGAAGCAGCTATAAAGTGGCTGGAGAGTGCCGGAGAATACATCGGAATACGGAATGCCAAGGAGCACGGGTATATTTCGACTCCGTCCTACAAAACAAAGTGGGGAAACCGCGAAGTCAGCGTGGACAATCTGTTTTTGGAAGACGATCGTCTGCACGTGGACATTACCATTAAGGGAGAGGATATTGCCGAAGCACAGCGGAACGGCCGCATGACGAAAGATGTTGGCGGTCTGACGTGGAGTCCGGAGTTCGGAATGATAGTCGATAATTACGCCCGATGGAATGCGAACGACAAGAAGCCTGTTTATGATATTGCAATTATTGCACCTAAACTGGAGGAGTACGAGATCTCGATTCGGCGTTTTATGGAGCCGGTCACGATCAATCAGAAGATAGAGTTCACAATACCGCCGACTGGAGCGGGTGATGGACAGGAAGGGACGTTGCTGGAACCGAAATATGCGAAGACAGTGGCCGAATTGGACGTTTCAGTCGTCGAACAAGCGCGGCGTGAGATGAGAGAAGCAGCCGGGCATGACATCGAATTGTACGGTGTTGAAGAATACAAGGGAGCTGCTTATTATAACGTCACCGTATACAGCAAGGACCACAAGAGCCGGATAGCTCTAGATCTGAATAAAGGGACAGCCAATGTGCATGTGTCCATGTCCTACAGCGAGCTTCCTTCTGACTTGGAACATATTATAGAAACGGCAACCCGCATGAACGGCAGTCAACTGGCAGCGGAAGTGAAGAAGCTCACCCGGACCAAGTCCGCGAATGAACGGATCATCCACACGTCGCTGGAAGGCGACATGACCATGACATTGGAAGATAATCGGATTGAGAGCATGTTTGTCACTGTGCCAATGGATCAAGTGGATGCCCAAGCGTTGGCGGTAGCGGAGCAAGCTGTCCGGGATCTGAAGGGCAAGCATGTGCCGCTCGTCAAAGCTTCACATCACCTGTATTCTCGATATGGGCAACCTATAAATATATATGTCTTCGAGGACCAAAAGAATGATTTGAGGATTGAAGTTGGATTCCAAACGGAGCGGCTTATTTCCGTGTATACTTCGGAAGATTTGGAAGCAGGTACGGATGCTACGGAAGACATCTTCCGTAAATTCACCGACGATCAGGTTCTTGAGGTTGCCGCTCCATACGTGCAGAAGCTGTTCGACATTGATCTGAACGGTTACGAAGTGGAGCGGGAGAAGGGAACCAGTTATTACACCTTTACGGTGGAAGACGGCCCGGCGATAAAAGCTTCCATGAACCGTCACTTCAAATTCTATGATTTGGAGATATTGACGGAGAACGGAGCCGTTGAATAAGCAAAGTAGTAAACGAATAGAGAGAGACCAAACTGCACATGGCAGTCAGGTCTCTCTTTTGCTTAGCCGATGAATTGTTCGACGAAGTAGTGCGGCTGCAGAGTTTCGCCTGTAGCTTTCATGAGCTTTTCATCCCATTTCCATGTCGCGCCGCTCGCGAAAAAACGTTCCTTCAAATAATCGCCGGCTTGCTGTGTAAACATGTTTTGCGAGATGTTGGTTTTGATATAATGCTGCAGTTGGGAGGCCGTTAATTCTCCCAAAATATAATTTTGATAGCTGAAGGGCGCAAGCGCGAAATGCATTTTCGCAGCCCAATCCGGATAGCAAGTATGCTCAGGCGCATTTAAATGCTGAATATGTCCTGCCAGCTGCCACCAGCGTTCGTTGACGTGCTGTAGCGGTTGCTCATACAACTCGCGTTCAAATATCGTAAAGGTTAAGTACCAGCGCATGCTCACCAGCATCTGGCGGCGCATCGTCTCCTGCAACGAGGATAGATGCGGGCTAAGCGCAGCACTGCCGGGCTGCACGAAGCGCTCGATCCATTCCGGATGCATTGTCATTCTCCCGAACAGCATTGCAATGGCTTCCGTCGTCAACGTATGGGCAGGCCGGCGGAGAAGAAACGGGAGCGCCGAGTCGATATATTTCTCATAAGCCGCATGCCCGAACTCATGCAGCATAACGCTCATCCAGAACTCATTCACATCGATGCTCATCATTACGCGCGGCTTGCCTTCTCGTCCCATATCCGTACAATAACCGTAAGGATATTTGTTCTCGCGCGGATATAAATCGCTGCTGCTCATGACGTCACTGATATCGAGTCCCATGCTGCGGAATGTTTCTTCGGTTATTCGTTCCATGCTCTGGCCTTGCAAATAGTCGTTCAAATTCCACTCCCCGGCCTGAGGAGCGGTCTGGAAGAAAGAGTCCGTATAATGCCAAGGCTGGATATGCTCCGTGCCGATACCGAACTGACGGGCGATGTCTTCGTCAATCTCCTTCTTGACGAGCCGATAGGGCTCTTCGCTTCGGGCGAGCAAGTCATGAAAGATGGCGAACGTATCGTCCAAATCCAACTCCTGCAATTCATAGCTCATGTGATAATAATTATCGTAACCTAGCGTACGCGCCTCTTCATTGCGCTGTTGTATTAATTGCAGCACGCCAGTCTCGACCTGTTTTCCGATCTGCTTGCTGGCCAACCAGGCCCGCTTGCGCTCCTCCTGATCGCCGCTCGTCTCCAAGATTGTCCGGATGTCGTTATTCGTTGCCGCTGTGCCGTCCATGGTTGGACGGAACGTATTGAATATTTCCACAAGCCCCTTGGTCATTCGCGTCGAACGCGCCGCCAGCTCCGGGTCCAATTGATAGCTCGCCATCATATTATGCAAATCAGTTAACTGGCGCTGCTGGAGCGGGTCCAACCGTTTATCTCCTTTATATTTCTTCACGTATCCAAACTGATCCGGATTGGAAAGATAGCGTTTCCATGCAAGCTGTGCCGCTTCAAGCCAATCGCTCCATTCGTGTTCTCCGGTAGAGGTTGACATCCATCCTGCGTGAGCTATCTCTCCAGATAACTTTTTCATATTTTCGTTCTGCTCTTGCAAAAAGGCTGCCACATCCATGATGTTGTCTCCTTGCGAAATGGATTTGCTTCGTCTAATAGAACATTCCTATATATACCATAACAAAAACATAGGAAATAATCATGTAGAAGCTTCATGATAAATACCAATGGCTACTAGTCGGTTACGAAGGTAGCGTCCCAACGGAATCAACCATTCGGTTGATTTTGTATTTCGCAACAGAGAATTTTGGTCAAGAGACTGTAGTAGGGAGTTTATAGATGAACTATACGATGGGGTAGTATCAGCAAAGTTGATACTACCCTCAAACATATAACATTCGTGCTGTTACATAGTTAAAATGGTAGATTCGATTTTTCCTTCTACATCTGCAAGCAACTCAAGCGTTTCAGCAACTTCAGTCCACTTTTTTGACATGGCTAACGTTTGGCATGTGCCAAACAATCGAGCTTGTTGTTCCTTTAATATTTTCAGTTCTTCATGACGGCCGCTAAAAAACAGTGAAAAATCTAGCGCCCGCCGCGCTCCGAGCGGAAAAGCAAAATGAATGAAATGTCCGATTTCTCCATCGACAAAACGTTCATTTCTGATTTGTTCAGCCTTGAAGCGAATTGCGTTCTTGCCCGTTAAATGATTTTCCTGCAGGGCAAATTTGTGTTGATCGTCGTAGCTCGATCTGAATAATTGGATTGCTTTATCGTAAATGTCATCTAATGATGGATTCGATATTCGTTTCGGCGACACCCAACAACGATAAGACCCCTGACTGCATGTGATTTTTTCAGCTTTCCATGCTAATTCCAACTGTTCAAACGGTAACCACACAAAAGGATAACCCGCTGGATCATGCAGTAATACCTCATTTTCATTCATATTTAATGCAAGAACATAATGATCGCATCCACCGAGATATTGATGATTCGGCATATAAGTCAAATAGCCCATATCAAAAGGTCCCAACATGACGGGTGATTTGGAGAGATCTTTCCTTAATTCCTCCAATGGAATTTGTTCCTTTTCCCCGCACACCTTTTCAATAACATGAAAGCCTAATATCTCAAATGCGCGATTAATGCCTTGATCCGGGCTGCTGGCGCCATTATCGAAAAAGATCATGTTATTTTGTGAAAGGGAAGCCCCCAATGCAAAACCGGTAAGAACTTCAATCAATGGGGGGGAGATATTTTCTCCTATCGTTGACAGCAGCATTGAAGCTGAGTTTGCATAACAATAAGCACCATTTCCTTGATATATCGTCATATAATCAACCCTCTCGAACTATTTAATGAATATCCACTTTTACAAATCTTCAGTTATCGGCAATAACAGGTGACATCAGTGATGCTCCTTTCTTCTATTTCCACTCTCCCTTCGTCTGTATTATTTCAAAGCTGAGAAAGTATGCAGGTGTTCAGCCTTTACTATTATTGACGCCAGATGAAACTAATGTCTGACAAAAAGCGTTAAGAAAATTTTCGGATATTGGCTCCGAGCATCGACAGGAAACAATGTAGTCCATTAATAATGAAATATTGCAATAGTTTTCAGAAAATTTTATAAATAGTCACTATTTAACTGCATTAAGCTATAAAAAACATGTCTGATTTTGTCGATAATTATTAAGCTACTATAGAGAGGAGAGCAAACCATGAAGTTTAGATTTAGAGACTTAAATACTTCTATTAAAATCTTTATACTTGTTGGGGTCGGCATTGCTTTATTAGTGCTGAGCACATTTACTTCGTACCAATCGATGAATGAAATTAACCACAAGAACGACACCATTTACGGACACAATCTGAAGTCGATTATGTGGCTAAAGCAAATTATGGTCAACAATCGTTCCGTTGACGCCGCGCTTTTCGAGTTGATGGCGAGCAGCGATGACAGCAGAAACAGTCTACTGCAAACGACAATCGAAGGGTTTAAAAACGAAAATGATACTATGCTGAAGAACTATAAGTCTGTTTTGCAGACGGAACAGGAACAGAAGCTGATTACGGAGTACGAAAAATTGTTGAAACCGTACCGCGACAGTTATGTTCAGTCGATTCAATTGGGGCTTGCGAACAAGAACGCAGAAGCGTATGACTACTATGTCGGAAATGTGCGAGGTGTTCGCCTTAAAGTGCAAAATGTGTTGACCGAGCTAGTTAAATGGAACGAAGATCTGGCGGAACAGCAAGCGAAGGAAGCAACACAATTAACGCATGCTTCAACGACAACCAGCGTTATTATAGGTGTCGTATCACTCCTTCTCTGCGTCATCGTTGGTTACTTTATCATCAACATCATCGTGAAGCCGCTTAGACAAATGCAAGGTCTGATGGAAAGAGCGGAGCAGGGCGATCTTACCGCTCGCGGCACCTATGAATCGAAAGACGAAATAGGGGTGCTGATGAAAGACTTCAACAAGATGATGGATGGGTTGTCATCGATTATGAGAACGGTGCACGAACGAGCGGAAGTGCTGCTTTACAATTCGCGTCTGGTAGCCGACAACGCGAATGAAACGACGCAAGCGACTGAACAAATTGCCGCGTCCATGGAGCAAGTAGCGTCTGGATCGAAGCTGCAGCAGAGTGCATCGGAGGAAAACGCGATCGCTCTCGAAGAGTTTGCGCGAGGCATTCAATCGATCGTTGATAATACGTCAAGCGTTGCGGAATTGTCTAGTCATTCCGCTGTTCAAGCCGAGCAAGGCAACGCAACCTTGGTAGACGCTATGGCACAGATGAAATCGATTAGTCAATCGGTGAAGACGACCGAGACGGCCGTTGAACAATTGAATGAACGCTCCTTGCAAATCGAGAAAATAATCGATGTAATTACAAATATTGCCGGGCAGACGAATCTGCTCGCGTTGAATGCTTCGATTGAAGCGGCAAGAGCAGGGGAAAGCGGCAGAGGGTTTGCCGTAGTCGCCGGAGAGGTTCGCAAATTAGCCGAACAATCTGGTGATTCTGCCCAAAAAATCGCCGAATTAATCGGAGAAATACAGCAAAGCACGCAAGAAACGGTCAGTTCCATGGCATATGTCCGTCAAGATGTGGCATCCGGTATGGAGGTCGTGGAAAAAGCAGGCCAAATGTTTGAGCATATTATGGCGCTCGTGCAGCAAGTTACTGGACAAGTGCAGGAGTCATCTGCGGCTACGGAAGAAATGTCAGCGGGTACCGAAGAAGTCTCGGCTTCTGTGGATGAAATGGCAAAGATCGCTGCTGAGACGTCACGTACGGTACAAACGGTGGTGGCCGCATCGGAAGAACAGTTTGCTTCAATCGAGACGATTACCGCGTCCATCGACCAATTGAAGGCATTGGCAGAGGAATTGCAAGTGATAGTCAATCGCTTTAAACTATAATTGAACATAAGAATTCATTTTCGGTCCGAGTAGAGAACCGGCCGGCTGTTAACAAAGACAGCCGGCCGGTTTTTATATTTGCAATTATGTTGCCTCCGGTAGCATTTACGCATCTGTTTGGACGTTGTAACTATGACAGTATAAAACCAATGCCAAATTTGAAGTAGAATGCTTGCTACCTCGGCTCTATTGAAACGATCTTGGGATCCCCCCATCTTCTGTGTTTATATTTTACAAAATATTCTTTGTCTACTTTGATTAAATTTGTAATTATCTTAGGCACTGTAATTGTGGTGATTCGATTACTTAAATTTTCAACCACTATATTATTTTCATTTATTTCAATTATCTTAACTACTTCTGCTGTTTCTGTACTTTGACAACCTACAAAAGCTACCAACAACAATACAATTAAAACAACTAATATCTTTTTAATTTGGAAAACCTCCTTATATATTGAAATATATTGAATTTGTTTTTATATCATGGTAAATTAAGGATGTGTTAAAAATCGTATTGGGAGGGGATTGTTATCTTATGACGGATTGTAAAATGAAGTGCGACAGTTACCATTAAATAAAAAAATGGCTCATGATTGATTCGTGTAAAATGGAGTCACCACAACAACCATTACACGGAGGAATCAATCATGAGTTACTCACATT
>NZ_JAMAWB010000169.1:0-206 GCF_023713585.1 Paenibacillus sp. MER TA 81-3 | reverse complement strand
TCAGTGCAGCATCGTTATCAAAAGAGTCCATTTTAAACATCCTGCTCAATGAGAGTTTGAAAATGGTCGCATTTCAGAACCGAGAAAATGGGATGAAAGTGAGAAAGGAGGAACGGAGCGTAGGGGAAACCTACGTGAGTACCGGAGTTTCCACATGAGTCCGAGTTTCGAAGCCGAGATACTGTCAGTGCAGCATCGTTATCAAA
>NZ_JAMAWB010000168.1:0-207 GCF_023713585.1 Paenibacillus sp. MER TA 81-3 | reverse complement strand
GTTACACGCCGTTGAAGGAAAGTGATAGCTACACCTTTAAAGCAGAAGGCAATGTGTACACGTTCTACTACAAAGGAACAGCACAAAAGCTGAGCGTGAACTATCTGGAGCAAGGCACGGATAAAGTCCTGGCGGAAGCCACGACCGTAGACGGAGTAACAGGTAAAACGGTGGAGCTGACAGCCGCGGAAGTAGCGGGTTACACGC
>NZ_JAMAWB010000167.1:0-212 GCF_023713585.1 Paenibacillus sp. MER TA 81-3 | reverse complement strand
CTTCAAACCACTGAGTTGAGGGGAGATTGGCTCTATTGCCCTTTTTCAATTCACTGAGTTGAGGGGAGATTGACACTATTGCCCCGCTTCAAACCACTGAGTTGAGGGGAGATTGGCTCTATTGCCCTTTTTCAATTCACTGAGTTGAGGGGAGATTGACACTATTGCCCCGCTTCAAACCACTGAGTTGAGGGGAGATTGGCTCTATTGCC
>NZ_JAMAWB010000166.1:0-215 GCF_023713585.1 Paenibacillus sp. MER TA 81-3 | reverse complement strand
TTGTTCGCCACGTCCTTCGTCGGCTCCTGGTGCCTAGGCATCCTCCGTGTGCTCTTACTAGCTTAACCTAGTATCGTTCGTTTCCGAACTTTATATCAACATAAGGATGATTCTAAGACACTTTACTACTTTCGCGATTCAGTTTTCAAGGTACAAGTGTGAAAGAGATTCCTCTTTCAAAACTGAAAACGAGTGGAACGTTTGTGTGGTGGAAG
>NZ_JAMAWB010000165.1:0-219 GCF_023713585.1 Paenibacillus sp. MER TA 81-3 | reverse complement strand
ATGTCTATCCGGTATTAGCTACCGTTTCCGGTAGTTATCCCAGTCTCACACGCAGGTTACCTACGTGTTACTCACCCGTCCGCCGCTAAGCATCAGGAGTGCAAGCACTCCATCAACTCCGCTCGACTTGCATGTATTAGGCACGCCGCCAGCGTTCGTCCTGAGCCAGGATCAAACTCTCCGTTAAAGTTAGTTTGACTTGCTCATGTATGGAGTGCA
>NZ_JAMAWB010000164.1:0-223 GCF_023713585.1 Paenibacillus sp. MER TA 81-3 | reverse complement strand
TTGAAAAGATTGTTACTCAATACCCTGCAGGCCAAATCGCAATCGTGCTAGATAATGCACGCATTCATCATGCCAAGCTGCTGCAGCCATTTTTGGATAAAATGAAAGGGCGTCTTGAACTTGTGTTCCTGCCCCCATACAGCCCGCATCTCAACGTTGTTGAAGGGTTATGGAAGTGGCTCAAGTCCGAGGTCATTAACAATGTTTTATATCACCCAGTCGC
>NZ_JAMAWB010000163.1:0-231 GCF_023713585.1 Paenibacillus sp. MER TA 81-3 | reverse complement strand
CAGGCGAGGAAAATGTCTATCCGGTATTAGCTACCGTTTCCGGTAGTTATCCCAGTCTCACAGGCAGGTTACCTACGTGTTACTCACCCGTCCGCCGCTAAGCTTCAGGAGTGCAAGCACTCCATCAGCTCCGCTCGACTTGCATGTATTAGGGACGCCGCGCGCGTTCGTCGTGAGCCAGGATCTAACTCTCCGTTAAAGTTAGTTTGACTTGCTCATGTATTGCTGACG
>NZ_JAMAWB010000162.1:0-231 GCF_023713585.1 Paenibacillus sp. MER TA 81-3 | reverse complement strand
GTTCCCAAAGATAATCTACTGCGCAGAATGGACGAGTTGGTGGACTTTGGCTTTGTCTACGAAGAGCTGCACGTCAACTATTGCCACGATAACGGACGCACCGCGGTGGATCCGGTTCGGATGTTTAAATATCTGCTGCTCAAATCTATCTTCGACTTGTCCGACGTCGATCTGGTCGAGCGTTCAAAATATGATTTGTCCTTCAAGTTGTTTCTCCATATGGCCCCCGAG
>NZ_JAMAWB010000161.1:0-232 GCF_023713585.1 Paenibacillus sp. MER TA 81-3 | reverse complement strand
TCCCCTACGCTCCGTTCCTCCTTTCTCACTTTCATCCCATTTTCTCGGTTCTGAAATGCGACCATTTTCAAACTCTCATTGAGCAGGATGTTTAAAATGGACTCTTTTGATAACGATGCTGCACTGACAGTATCTCGGCTTCGAAACTCGGACTCATGTGGAAACTCCGGTACTCACGTAGGTTTCCCCTACGCTCCGTTCCTCCTTTCTCACTTTCATCCCATTTTCTCGG
>NZ_JAMAWB010000160.1:0-232 GCF_023713585.1 Paenibacillus sp. MER TA 81-3 | reverse complement strand
TCCGAGGCATCTCCAAAGTGATGGAACGCTTAGGACTCAGCTATACAAAACCGACATACACGCTTGCGGCAGCAGATCCAGAGAAGCAACGCCAGTTTGCCGAATCGACCTTTCCCGATTTGAAAAAAAGTTACTGAACCATGAGATCGATCACTTACTGTTCGAGGATGAATCCATGATTCGGGATTATCAAGCGATTCAGAAAACCTGGTTTCTTCGCGGGAAGCAACGA